>NZ_HF991113.1:0-49252 GCF_000432295.1 Bacteroides sp. CAG:189 | reverse complement strand
TATTAATTAATATATTAAATAATATGATTATAATATGGAATTAAAAGAAAAACTTATAAATTTTAGCATTGACGATGTTTTTAGACAGGAGGTAATTGAGAATGAAAATATCGCAGGGAATTTAGCTCCAAAAGAATTCTGGAAAATAGCTCAGGCCATACTTAGTGGTTACTTTTTGGTAATGAAAGGGGAAGATATGGTAAAGATACATCCGACTTGTGTGGAGATTTACTGTCACGAGGAACGAGAAAATGGGGTAAAAGATTATATAGTTTATCATCGTAACAGTCTTAAGGAGGATAAGCCTATTTTTCCATTAGGTGTATTACACAATCATGTTTCAGGCATAGATATCACTTTTGAGAAAGGCGAAAATGAAAAGAATGCTGTAAGACTGTCGGCTCTTGTAAGAGAATTCAGAGTGGATGATAGTGGTAAAAAAAAGGAGAGATATAAAAATAAAGAATGGATGGATAAAAATAAAATAATAACTTATCCTACACATCTTTATGAAGCGATATATTCGCAGTTTTCAATATTTGACGGAGGATTTAATGTATCATGGGAAGACGGCGATGAGATAGAATTAGAGAAGATAGAAATAAATGTCCGGAAAAACGTGGCACGATTTATAGAAGTGAATGGCAAGTATATAAAGGACGTGTGTGATGATAAGAATGCTGAAGATAAAACACCGTCTGGTCATTATCAAGATACAAGAAAATGGTTATTTAAAATCAAAACGAATTAAGACAAAGTAGAAGATGATAGCGGATTATGAAACTAATGTAGTATATTTTTCTTCATGGCTGGAAAAAGAATATCCGAAAATATATATTGATTTGATTACTGTTCTTAAGAAAAATAATGTAGCATACGATATAATACCATGTACTAATGATATATGGTGTAGAGATTATATGCCTGTTCAGATAGACGAGGATCGTTTTCTTTGTTATCGCTACTATCCGGATTATCTTCTTAAAAGGAAATCAGACAAGAGGTTCATAACAGATTCTCAGGAAGTTTGTATGCGTTTGGGCTTGAAAACTACAAATACGAATATAATCATGGATGGAGGAAATATTGTAAAGGTAGGTGATAAAGTAATCATGACGGAAAAGGTTTTTCAAGAAAATCCAGATATGTCACCATCTTCTCTTGGGAGTAAAATTGAAAAATTATTTGAATGCGAGGTTGTTTTTCTTCCATGGGACCGGTCGGAAATATATGGGCATTCCGATGGAATAGTAAAACCAATATCCGGTGACTCTGTGCTTATTACTAATTACGATGACTACGATACTGAATATTATGAAGAATGTAGTAGAAGGCTTTCAAAGGTGTTTAAGGTTGAGTCTTTGCATTATGAAGTAAAAGATGGAGATTCTCGTAACTGGGCATATATAAACTTCCTCACAGTAGGTAAACTTATGATCCTTCCTAAATTGAATATAAAAGAAGATGAACAGGCATTATCACAGATAAAACAGCTTTATCCCGATTGTTATATAGAGCAGGTGGATATAGAAGCTCTTGTAGCTGATGGAGGTGGGTTAAATTGTATCACTTGGTGCAGGAAAGTAGATCAGAACCATATCCGTTTTCTAAATTTGCTTAATAGATCAGAACTTGAAGAAGAGATTGTTTTTACGGATGAAGATATTAGATACATGTGTAAATATGACATTGTTCGTTTTGCAGAGAGAAATCCAGGTGTTGTTGAATACTATATGAAGTGTTTAAGTGATTAATAAGAGTATATGTGAATGCCATTTTTACTCTTTTTTCTACTCCGTATGGCTATCTGATGGGAATATTGTACATTTGCACGAATGCAATAATCAGATGTGGAATGAAAGAATCGAATAAGCGGGTATTAGTGGGCATGAGTGGCGGCATAGACAGCACTGCCACCTGCTTGATGTTGCAAGAGCAGGGATACGAGATAGTGGGAGTAACCATGCGGGTTTGGGGAGATGAACCGCAGGATGCCAGAGAGTTGGCGGCCCGGATGGGAATCGAACACTATGTAGCTGATGAACGTATACCTTTCAAAGATACAATCGTAAGAAACTTCATTGATGAATATCGCCAGGGACGGACTCCCAATCCATGTGTCATGTGTAATCCGTTGTTCAAATTCCGTGTGTTGACGGAGTGGGCAGACCGGCTGAATTGCGGTTGGATTGCTACCGGGCATTATTCCCGTTTGGAAGAACGGAATGGGAATGTATACATTGTGGCAGGGGATGATGAAAAGAAAGATCAGTCTTATTTTCTTTGGAGATTGGGACAAGAGGTGTTGAGGCGCTGCATTTTCCCATTGGGAAATTATACAAAGCTGAAAGTGCGTGATTACCTCCATGATAAGGGATACGAAGCAAAGGCGAAAGAGGGAGAAAGTATGGAAGTCTGTTTTATCAAAGGAGATTATCGGGACTTCCTGCGTGAACAATGTCCGGAATTGGATACGGAAATCGGCCCGGGGTGGTTTGTGAATGCCGAAGGGGTGAAATTGGGGCAACACAAAGGTTTCCCGTATTATACTATCGGGCAACGTAAGGGACTTGAGATTGCTTTGGGTAAACCGGCGTATGTGCTGAAGATAAATCCGCAAAAAAATACAGTAATGTTAGGGGATGTAGAACAACTGCGCACGGAATATATGATTGTCGAGCAGGATCATTTGATTGATGAACAGGAGGTTTTGGCCTGTGAAAACTTGGCGGTACGTATCCGTTATCGCAGCCGTCCTATTCCTTGCCGGGTGAGAAGATTGACGGACGGACGGCTTTTTGTGAAGTTCCGGACAGAGGCTTCGGCCATTACTCCGGGACAGTCGGCTGTGTTTTATGACGATCGCCGGGTGATTGGCGGAGCGTTTATCGCTTCACAACGGGGAATCGGACTGGTTATGGAAGAGAATAAGGATTTTTAATAAAAAGCTGATATATAACAATATGAAGAAATTAATATTTGCCGCTTTACTGCTTTCTGCTATCGGGGTATCGGCGCAACAGGACACGTTGAAATATCGTATTAACCTGACAGACAAGGCTGTTACAGATTATGCTTTGGATCGTCCTGAAGAGTTTCTTTCGAAAAAAGCAATTGAGCGTCGCCAGAAGCAAGGGCTGGCAATAGACTCTACAGACTTACCGGTGTGTCGGAAATATGTGGACGCTATTCGTAAAAAAGGAGTGAAGATTGTGACCACGGGCAAGTGGGACAATTTCGTTACTGTGTCGTGCAATGATACGACATTGATAGATAAAATAGCCCAACTGCCTTTTGTCCGTACTACGGAGAAGGTCTGGACTGCTCCTGATCCGGAGCAGCCGGCGATGGCTACCAAACGGGATTCATTGATCAATACGCCTTTATGGATGGAAGAAGTGTATGGCCCCGCACGGCGTCAGATAGAGATTAGTAACGGAAACAAGTTACATGATGCCGGATTTAAGGGGCAAGGCATGACGATTGCCGTCATCGATGCCGGTTTTCATAATGCGGACAGCATAGCTGCAATGAGAAATATCCGTGTGTTAGGAGTGAAAGATTTTGTGAACCCTGATGCCGACATTTATGCCGAAAGCAGTCATGGTATGAGTGTGCTTTCGTGCATCGGTATGAATCAGCCTCATGTGATGGTCGGTACGGCACCTGAAGCTTCATTCTGGCTGCTGCGCAGTGAAGATGAGTATTCGGAGCATTTGGTAGAACAGGATTATTGGGCGGCCGCACTTGAGTTTGCAGATAGTGTGGGAGTGGATGTAGTGAATACTTCATTAGGATATTATGCTTTTGATGATCCATCGAAAGATTACCGTTATTGTGATTTGGATGGAAAATTTGCCTTGATGTCCCGTCAGGCTGCGAAAGCGGCGGATAAAGGCATGGTTATAGTATGCAGTGCAGGGAATGCCGGTTCCGGTTCTTGGAAAAAGACTACTCCTCCGGGTGATGCGGAAAATGTGCTGACCGTAGGTGCTATTAACAAGCAAGGCGTGTTGGCTCCTTTTTCATCTATTGGAAATACGGCGGACGGTCGTGTGAAACCGGATGTGATGGCAGTCGGATTGGGTTCGGACGTAATGGGGACGGATGGAATAGTGAGAGGGGCCAACGGTACGTCATTTTCTTCACCGATCATGTGTGGCATGGTGGCTTGCTTGTGGCAAGCGTTGCCTGATCTGACGGCGAAAGAACTGATAGAACTGGTACGGCGTTCGGGTGATCGGGCCGATTCTCCCGATAATATTTACGGATATGGGATTCCTGATATGTGGAAGGCTTATCAATCGGCAAAATGAAACAGGAAGCACTGACCCTTTTGGATCTCAATGCATTGGTACGGCGGAGTCTGGAACAATGCTTGCCCGATGAATATTGGATACAGGCGGAGTTGAGTGATGTACGATCTAATGCTACCGGACATTGTTATCTGGAATTCGTGCAGAAAGATCCGCGCAGCAATAATCTGATAGCTAAAGCCCGGGGAACTATCTGGAATAATGTATACCGCCTGTTGAAACCTTATTTTGAAGAGGCTACCGGGCAACTGTTTACTTCCGGTATAAAGGTGTTGGTGAAAGTGACCGTGCAATTTCATGAATTGTATGGATATAGCCTGACTGTACAGGATATTGACCCCACATATACATTGGGAGATATGGCTCTGCGCCGGCGGGAGATTTTACAACAATTGGAAGCGGAAGGGGTACTGACACTGAACAAAGAACTCGAGATGCCTGTATTGCCACAGCGTATAGCCGTCATATCTTCGGCTACTGCTGCCGGCTATGGAGACTTTTGCCATCAGTTGCAACACAATTCCCGGGGATTCTTTTTTTATACGGAGTTATTTCCGGCCTTGATGCAAGGCGCCCAGATAGAAAGCTCTGTTTTGGATGCGCTCGATCGTGTCAACAGGCGGTTGAATGATTTCGATGTGGTTGTTATCATCCGGGGAGGGGGGGCCACGTCCGATTTATCCGGTTTCGATACCTATCTTTTGGCTGCAGCCTGTGCGCAATTTCCATTGCCTATCATTACCGGTATCGGTCACGAGCGTGATGATACTGTGCTCGATTCTGTGGCGCATACCCGGGTGAAAACCCCGACAGCTGCTGCCGAATTATTAATAAATTGTATGGAGGAGGCTGCCGGCCGGTTGGAATATTTGTCCGCTCGTATTCAAGAAGGTGTTTCTTCTTTTCTTGAAAGGGAGTATCGGAGGATCTCTTCTTGTCAGGCACGCATTCCGTCTCTTGTTGTCAGGAGATTGTCGGATGCCCGCCTGCGTTTACTAACTGTACACAAAGATTTGATGCAAAGCTCGGTGACAATGCTTTCTCGCCACCGGCATAAGTTAGAATTGTTGCAGCAACGTATTGCCGATGCATCACCCGATAAGCTTCTGGCTCGCGGTTACAGCATCACTTTGAAAAACGGAGTTCCCGTAACCGACCTGTCCGGGATTGTTCCGGGGGATGAAATCGTTACCCGTCTGCACAAAGGAGAACTGACTTCAATCGTAAATCGTAAATCGTCCAATCGTAAATAACAAAAAGATGTCTGCAAAAAAAGAAACCTACTCTCAAGCAATGGAACGCTTGGAAAAGATTGTCCGTCAGATTGACAATAATGAACTGGAAATAGATGTGTTGGCAGAAAAGATAAAGGAAGCCAATGAAATTATAGCCTTTTGTACAGAGAAACTGACGAAAGCTGATCATGAAGTCGAAAAATTGTTGCAGGAAAGGCAACAATCTAAAGAATAAAAGTTATTTTTGTTGTCTGATAGGAGAATTTAACTAATTACTTAATAATATGAAAGAAATAGATTGGTCTAATTTGTCATTCGGATATATGAAGACAGATTACAACGTGAGAATTAATTTCCGCGATGGCGCATGGGGCGAACTGGAAATAAGCAGCAGCGAAATTCTTAATCTGCATATGGCAGCTACCTGTCTGCACTATGGTCAGGAAGCTTTTGAAGGGCTGAAAGCCTTTCGTGGCAAAGATGGTAAAGTCCGTATTTTCCGTCTTGAAGAAAACGCCGCGCGTTTGCAATCTACCTGCCGGGGAATTCTAATGCCGGAACTTCCTACCGAACGTTTCAAAGAGGCAGTTCTGAAAGCGGTAAAACTGAACGAGCGTTTTATTCCGCCTTATGAGACGGGGGCCTCTCTTTATATCCGTCCGTTACTGATCGGTACCGGAGCGCAAGTCGGTGTACGTCCTGCCGATGAATATCTTTTTGTTATTTTCGTCACTCCGGTAGGTCCTTATTTCAAAGGAGGATTTGCCACTACTCCGTATGTCATTACCCGAAAATATGACCGGGCTGCTCCGTTGGGAACAGGAACTTTTAAGGTGGGGGGTAATTATGCTGCCAGTCTGCGTGCCAGCCAGGAGGCTCACAAAGCCGGTTATTCTGCTGAGTTCTATTTGGATGCAAAAGAAAAGAAGTATATGGACGAGTGTGGTGCGGCCAATTTCTTCGGTATAAAGAACAATACCTATATCACTCCGTTGTCTACATCCATTCTGCCTTCCATTACCAATAAGAGCTTGATGCAGTTGGCGGAAGATATGGGGCTGAAAGTGGAACGCCGCCCGGTGCCCGAAGAGGAGCTGGCGACATTCGAAGAAGCGGGTGCTTGCGGTACGGCTGCCGTAATCAGTCCGATACAACGTATCGATGATCCGGAAAATGATCATTCTTATGTCATCTCGAAAGATGGCAAGCCGGGCCCGGTTTGTACGAAGTTGTATAATAAGCTGCGTGCTATCCAGTATGGTGATGAGCCGGATACACACAATTGGGTAACTGTAGTGGAATAACTTTTATTAATCATATATTAATCTTATATCTTATGTTGAAACAAAATTCAGAATTACGTGCAGAAGCGCGTGCTGCTCTTACTGATAAATGGGTGATGGCGGCGATTGCTACCTTAATTTACAGTGCAGTGGTTGGTGGATTGTCTGCCATTCCGGTAGTCGGAATATTGATTCTTCTGTTAACGTTGCCGATAGCTTATGGTTATGCCATTGTGATATTGGATGTATTCAGAGGCAGTGATGTGAATATCGGAGGACTGTTTGATGGATTCAGCGACTATGGACGTATCATCGGCACAAAATTGCTTCAAGCCATTTATACAGTGTTGTGGACCTTGTTGCTGGTTATTCCGGGTATTATCAAGTATTATTCGTATGCAATGACCGATTTTATCTTGAAAGATCAACCCGAATTGGCTAATAATGGCGCTATTGAGAAAAGTATGGCCATGATGGAAGGCAACAAGATGAAGCTGTTCTTGCTCGATCTTAGCTTTATCGGCTGGGCCATCCTGTGTCTTTTCACATTGGGTATCGGATACTTCTTTTTGCAGCCTTACATGCAGGCAGCTCATGCTGCTTTCTATGAAGATTTGAAAGCACAGGCAGTAGAAGAAGTCATTGTAGAGGGTACGGTGGAAATCTAAGATAATACTTTTCGACCTGTTTTTGTGTTCTGAGAGAAACTAAAGCAGGTTCTTATATCCTTAATAATGGAGTATGGAGAAATCTGTACTCCATTTATTTTTGCCGTTTCCGCCGAAAGTAAGTAACTTTGCAATCTAATTGCAATTATTATATGGGAAAAGGGAAATTAGAGAAATTTGCCGATATGGCAAGTTATCCGCATGTGTTTGAGTATCCTTACTCGGTGGCGGACAATGTGGCTTTTGACATGAAAGGCAAGTGGCATGAAAAGTTTTTCGGCAATGACCGTCCGATTGTGCTTGAATTGGGCTGTGGTCGGGGAGAGTATACCGTAGGACTGGCACAGATGTTTCCCGATAAAAATTTCATCGGTGTCGATATTAAAGGGGCGCGTATGTGGACCGGAGCCACCGATGCCTTGCGATCGGGAATGAAGAATGTAGCCTTTTTGCGTACAAATATCGAGATTATAGACCGCTTCTTTGCTCCGGAAGAGGTGAGTGAAATTTGGTTGACTTTTTCTGATCCGCAGATGAAGAAAGCGACCAAGCGATTGACCTCCACATACTTCATGGAACGCTATCGCCGCTTCCTTAAGCCGGACGGCATTATTCATCTGAAAACAGACAGCAACTTTATGTTTACTTATACCCGCTACATGATTGAGGAAAACCGTTTCCCGGTAGAATTTATTACGGAGGATCTTTATCATTCCGATCTTGTAGATGATATCTTGGGCATTAAAACTTATTATGAACAACAGTGGCTCGATCGTGGTTTAAGTATAAAGTATATCAAGTTCCGGCTTCCCCAAGCAGGAGAATTGCATGAGCCGGACATTGAAATAGAGCTTGATTCGTATCGTAGCTATAACCGTAGCAAGCGGAGCGGATTGCAAACCAGCAAGTAAAGGGATTTACGATTTGACGATTTACGGTTTTGCGATTGATAAATGATGATCTCTAAGTTATCAATCGTCAAATCATCAATCGCCAAATCATAAATCATCGGTCATCATTTATCAATCGTCAAATTGTAAATCGTCAAATCGTAAATAATTATGGCACTTTATCCAAAGTTAATATTAGATGCATTGGCAACAGTGCGTTATCCCGGTACCGGAAAGAATCTTGTTGAAGCCGGTATGGTGGAGGATGACATCCGTATCGAGGGAATGAAAGTTTCTTTTTCCCTTATTTTTGAGAAACCTACCGATCCGTTTATGAAGTCGGTGGTTAAGGCTGCCGAAACGGCTATCCTTACTCATGTAGGCAAAGAAGTGGAAATCGTAGGTAATATCAGTGTGAAAACAGTTCAGGCGGCGCGTCCGGAAGTCGGGAAGTTATTGCCGCAGGTAAAAAATATTATTGGTATTTCTTCCGGAAAAGGAGGGGTGGGGAAATCTACCGTAGCGGCCAATCTGGCTGTGGCTCTTGCCAAGTTAGGCTATAAAGTGGGATTGCTGGATGCCGATATTTTCGGTCCTTCTATGCCGAAAATGTTTCAGGTGGAAGACGCCCGTCCGTATGCCGAGAAGATAGACGGGCGTGATATGATCATTCCTGTAGAAAAGTATGGGGTGAAACTTCTTTCCATAGGCTTTTTTGTTGACCCGGATCAGGCTACTTTGTGGCGTGGGGGGATGGCCAGTAATGCATTGAAACAGCTTATTGGCGATGCTGCCTGGGGAGAACTGGATTATTTCCTTATCGATTTGCCGCCGGGTACGAGTGATATCCATCTGACTGTGGTACAGACATTGGCCATGACCGGTGCTGTAGTGGTTAGTACTCCGCAGGCGGTTGCTTTGGCAGATGCCCGCAAAGGTATCAATATGTTTACCAATGACAAGGTAAATGTACCGATTTTGGGTTTGGTGGAGAACATGGCTTGGTTTACTCCTGCCGAACTGCCGGATAATAAATATTATATTTTCGGCCGTGAGGGAGCCAAGAAATTGGCAGAAGAGATGAATGTACCTTTGTTAGGGCAGATACCTATCGTACAGAGTATCTGTGAAAACGGTGATAAGGGTACTCCTGTTGCATTGGATGAAAATACGATGACCGGTCGCGCTTTCCTATCATTGGCGGCTGCTGTAGTCCGGCAGGTAGATCGCAGGAATGTAGAGAAAGCTCCTACTCAGATTGTAGAAATGCACAAGTAATCCCGAAAAGGGAATGAGATGCTTTCCCGTTACTTTTGCGAGTAAGGCAATGCATGGTTTCAATTTATTGAAACGTTCGGTTCCATCAGTATGAAACGGATGGTTTCTATAGCATGGAACGAACCGTTTCATCTGTATGGAACAATTAGTTTCAACGTATTGAAACTAATGCGGGCGTTATTCAAACCGACACGGGCATTATGACGGTGGTCCGTTAATGGAAGACTTACAATTCCGCCTCTACTGTTTGTATTAGTATACATCCTGTAGAGGCGGAATTTCGTTATTATTTATCAAGTGTTTTCAGTAATTCTTCTTTCATCTTGTCTGTCCCGGGAAATCCGGTTGTTTTGTAGGTAATGTTTCCTTCGCGGTCGACGAGAAGATAGGTAGGCACTCCTCTGATGCTGAATGAATCCATCAGATAACTCCACTGTTCGTCTGTTACCCGAAAGTGCTCACCGTGTATATCCGGTATCATATTTTCCCATGTCCCTTTTGGCGAGGTCTCTCCCGTGAGATACACATAAACGATGTCTTTGTCTTTCAGCTCTTCTTTCATGGGGATCATTGCCTTATTTGCCGTGCGGCACGGACCACACCAGGTTGCCCAAAAATCCACCAGTAATGTATGTCCGCGATATTTGGAAATGATGGAAGCGAACAAATCCTCATTACTGACTTCTCCCGCCTCATTGATGGTGAATCCGGTCTTCTTTTTATTCTGTTCTATTTTAGCTAAAAGTGCGGTATTCTTCTCTTTCACGGTTTCCAGATAGGCCGGATTGTCCAAACCTGCAATCTGTGCCAGTTGTTCCTCGGATGCGGGAGTAAATTCACTGATCCCGTTGAGTACGTTTGCTACTATAGATAAGTCGAAATAAATACCTTTGTCCGTTCCGAGTGCTTTGCCGAATGCTTTTCTGAATGTCTGGCTTGCGGTAAGGCGTGCATATTGGGGGGTATAGAGAGCTTCCGGAGTGTTGAGGTTGGAGAAATCCTTTAATAGATCGTAGAAATTATCCGGGAGTTGCACCGGATTGTTCTTTACATACTCCTTACTTGCTTCACCTTCCAGCTTATAATTAACGATATGTACACGTTGTACAATTTGAGGAACGAACATAAGGAGGGATGCTGCCGATGCATTCACTGCATTGTGAAGCACTGCCTTGCAGGCTTTTGTGGCTTTCAAATTTTCTATCTCCCGGAGTTTGCTTTGCTGTTTTTCCAGAATATAGGCCTTTACTTCTTCTGCATTCTTATCTTTTAGTTCTTGAATGAATAGCGGGTAATCAGAATCTATTTCAGTTTGGAAGTTCAGTTTATTGATTTCGGCCGATAATCCGGCTAAGTATCCTCCGTAGTAAACGTTTGCTTCATCGGATTTCTTTTCTCTGTGCAACTTGGATTGGCGGCGACAGATTTCACGTTGGTTGATAAAGATATTTGTTTTTTCTCCGGGAGCTAATAAGAGGCTGATGGCACCGGATCCGGTGTACATGATGGCAGGAGTAGTGGTCAATACCGGTATCTCTTCAGAAAAACTGCCGTCATCTTTTATTTTTATCTTTACTTTCTGATTCAGGTTCAGGGCCCCGGAGAGGTAAATGGTAAAGTCAGAGGATGCTCCTGGGTGATAATTGAGGAAGCAACCTTCTAACAGGGCTTTTCCTTTTTGGATGGCAGGGATGGGGAGGGACGATAACTTCTTGACGCGTACTGTTGCTTCTGCCGGCAACTTTAGTTTGGGAAGTTCACCGTCCAGTCGGATACCCCAGATTTTGAAAGCACCTTCTGTATCGCCTTCCGAGAAATCAATGGAGGTGACCGTTTCGGGCAAGGGTGGGAAGACGAGTTTAAATTCTGCCTGTCCGGATTCCGGCATCCAGAATTCCTGGTCGGGAGCAATGCCTATGCCGTAGCGAAGAGGGTATAATTCTCCGTCATCTCCTTTCAGAAAACTACCGGATGCTATTCTTATCCAGTTTTTGGGGCGGTAGAACGCTTTGATGTGCAATACGGTGGCTGTGTCGCTCAGTGCCACTTTGTCTACTTCGATACTTGTAGAGCTCCAATCGGAAAAGGGAGGCTGTTCAATCATTTTTTCTTGGGCTTGCGTATATGCCACATTTAGTAGAAAGCAGGCAATGAGCGCTAATTGTTTCATGGTATATTCATTTATAGAGTTATATACAAAAATAAGAATTATATAGTTAGAATCTGTGTTTTGTGTATAAAAAAAGAAGAAGTGCGCCATAAAGTAATGGGCCCTTCTTCCTTTTTCAATTAATGTAGTGTAAGAGAGAGTTTTTTACTGGAGTTTGAAGTTGATAGGGAGCGTGTATTGCACGGCTACCGCTTCTCCTTTATTTTTCCCGGGTTCCCAACGTGGCATGCCTGTTACTACGCGTATTGCTTCTGCGTCCAACGAGGGTGACACGCTTTGCGCGATCCTCGGACTGGTAACACGGCCCTCCTTATCGACTATGATCTGTACGACCACGCGTCCTTGCGTTTTACTTTTCTGGGCATCGACCGGGTATTTGATGTTTTTGGCCAGATAGCGCATCAGACCTTCGGTTCCACCGGGGTATTTAGGCATTTCTTCTGCATTCTCGAGAATAGTATCCGATGCATCTGTAGCTGTGTTTTCGTCAGCGGCATACGCTACTACGACAACTTCGTCCAGTTTGCTGTTTTTTATTTCTTCCGCTTCCGGTTCGCTCAGTTTGAAGAGGATGGGAACGGTATAACGGACACGTACTTCTTTTCCTCTTTGAGTGCCGGGAGTCCATTTAGGCATGGTCGATAATACCCGTATGGCCTCTGCATCCACTTCCGGACTGACAGATCGTACAATTGTCGGCGTACTGATCGATCCGTCTTTTTCTACAACAAAACCGGCGATAACCCGTCCTTGGATTCTTTCCTGATGTGCTTTTGCAGGATAACGCAGGTTTTGGCTTATATATTCCATCAGAGCCGTTTGCCCTCCGGGAAAAACAGGCATTTTTTCAACAATGTCGAATACCTCCAAATTTTCCTCCATTTTCTTTCTGGCAGCTGCACTTAGAAGCACTATCTTCAGATTGAGACGGTCTTGGTTTTTGATATTCATAGAAGCAGAAATGTCTTTATTGTCAATGGTAATCGTGGTGATGCCCTCTATTGCAGTGAAAGAAAAATTACCATTGGCGTCTGTTTTTGTATTCGGAATATTTATTTTCTGAAAAGTCCCGTCATTCAGAATTTCTGCTCCTAATGTGGCGTTAGCCAGTCCTTTTCCAGTGTCGTCAACTACTACTCCTTTGTATTCCACTTTCTTTTCCTGGAGGGGAGTTGTTGTCGGAGTTGTCGGTTCGGAGGTTTCTGCGGCAACAGGTTGTAGCGTTTCGCCTGTTTGCCCTGTTTTCTCTTCAACAGCCTGTATCACATCTTTGGCAAAATCCTTTGTTGTCCGGGCCACTGCCTCGATGTTACTGATTATCATCAGCAGGGCAGCCAGTGGAAGAAACATCAGATATTTGGTTCTTCCTATCTCTTTCGTTCTTTTTTTATTCATCATTGTAATTCGGTTTTTGAGTGGTAAAACATTGAAACTATTATAAAGAGTTGCTGCAGCCTTATGATGAGCCAGTCCCAACAAGTGATACTGGTATGTTTTATGATCATATCCTGTTTGTAATACATGCTGGTCGGCCATGTATTCCAGATTGTTTCGTATTTCGCGTTTCATGAGCCAGGCAAAAGGATTGAACCAACAAGCGATGCACATCCATTCTCCGAATACTACGTCCGCCGAGTGTATTTGCCGGGCATGGGTAAGTTCGTGTACCAGTACTTCGGCCAATTCTTCTTCCGTATGTGATTCCGGATGAATGAAGATCCAATGGAAAAAGGAGAATGGACCGCTTGCTTTATTCAGGGCATATATACGTACACCTTGTATTTGCATTGCTTTACATCGTATCCTTAAACGGATGATGCTGATTAGCTGTACTATGAAACGAATGGAGAAGAGGATTACTCCACACAGATAAATCACCTTTAGCGACGTGAGCGTTATGTCTTGCCAATTGATACCGGCGGTTATCGTCACTTCATCAAATACAATTTCCGGAAGCAGTGTCGTGGCATAAAGGTCGGCCATTGCTACCATAGGCTCGTGTGCTTTCACCCATTCTTGCAGATTGAGCATCGGGTAGAGGAGTGAAACCCCGAAAAAGCAGAGTAGTGCCGTCCGCCGCCAATGAAAAAAGGTATCCTTGTACAAGAACAACCGGTAAAAGGCGTAGAATAGTGCAATGCCTACGTTGATTTTCAGAAAATATGCAAGTTCCGGAGTCATGATTTTACTGTTTATTCGTTATTCTTCTTTACCTTTTTCAATCATGTCGATGATCTCTTTCAAGTCGCTGGTCGA
This sequence comes from Bacteroides sp. CAG:189, assembly GCF_000432295.1. Lineage (NCBI taxonomy): Bacteria > Pseudomonadati > Bacteroidota > Bacteroidia > Bacteroidales > Bacteroidaceae > Bacteroides > Bacteroides sp. CAG:189. Next base: position 35,156 of record NZ_HF991113.1, on the reverse strand, counting down.
GATTTTCTGGTCTTTGGCAAAAAAGGAAACCATCTCTTTATAGGAATTCTCAAAGTAATTCCGTACTACTCCGCTCATAAAACTTCGTTTGTATTCGCTTTCCCGTATAGCGGGAGTGTATTGATAGGTATTGCCTACGCGCCGGGCCGTTACATACCCTTTTCGCTCAAGGTTTTTTACTATCGATGCAATGGTAGTATAAGGAGGAGCAGGTGGTTCGAATTTGGCCACTATCTCTTTTACAAAACAGTTTTCCAGTTCCCAGATGTAAATCATCACTTCTTCTTCTTGTATAGTTAGCTTTTCCATGGAGTTTGTTTAATTACGATTATGATGCAAATCTACGAAAGTTTCGTAATTAAACAATAGTCAATGGGTTAAATAATGCAAATAGGGGAGAGGATATATGAAAAAGGCCCGAAAGTGATGTCTTTCGGACCTTTTATGATTCTGGGTAAGAGGATGGTTTTCTGTCTGTTGTCTTCTTGTTACTTTTTTGGGGGGATCGTTTATCTTGTACGGAAAATAATATGTCCTGACGGTTTATATTTGTTTTGATCTATATTTATTCTCCTTGTATCATTCTTTCCCTTTCTTTCAGTTCTTTATATCTCTCGATGATATGTTTGCGGCTCATTATGATTTGCCAACGGTATACGAGACAGGTGGTAAGGAAATAAAATCCGGCTTGTAGCCACAAGGCTTTGTATTCGAATGCAACTTCGCTCAAGGTACCTCCCATGTTATTGATGCGTACAAAACCATTGATGCCGAAAGTCGATGGGAAGACGTAGGAAAAGTATTTCCAGAACGGAGGGATAGCAGCACCCGGCCAGGATATTCCCGAGATGAACAGCAGAGGGACGGAGGTAAACACGAATAGCAGCATACACGTTTCCCGGTTGCGGATAGCAATGGAAGCGGTCATGGCAAAAAAGATGCAGGCTGCCAGATAGGGTAGCATGAACAGGGCGAGCGTGCCCGGCTGTCCTATTTGGTTCAGACTGAAAATCCGAGGGACGACACATAGTACATATACCGATACCAGCGAATAGACCATGTAATAACTCAAACCCTTTCCCATGACAATACGCAACGTACCGTTGTAATGCCGGTTGATAGGTACAAGGTCTTTGAAACGATTCTGTTCGCGCGCTGTTCCTGCCGAAAGGCCGATGCCGAGCAATAAGGTCTGCTGAATCAGCAAAATTAATACAGCCGGGATGAGAAAAGCGGCAAAGCCGTTGGTCGGGTTGAACATGGCAACATCTTCATATTCTATCGGATAACCGGTGATTTCATCCTGTCGGGCGGTTGTGTTTCCGGCACGCTCTATCTTGATATCCCGGTTCATATCCAGTGATACCGCAGTATTGGCAAGCAACATGCTTTTGTAATAAAGCAGCCCGCTCATATCACAATAGATGCTTACTTGGGTCTGTTTGCCTTGTGCGATGTCTTGACTGAATTCCGAAGGGATATAGATAATACCATAAGCCAGGCGGTCTTTCAACATCAGTTTGGCTTCTTCCATGTCGGCACAATAGGCTACGATGTTGATATCGGGGGTTGCATCTACTTTTCTAAGATATTCGCGGCTCAAGGAACTGCGTGAAGCATCCACTACAACGGCGGGAACTTCACGTACCACCTCATTTGTATAGATAAATCCGTAGATAAGCGGATATACCAGTGGCACGAGTATAAAGAATATGAGTACCCCCTGATCGCGGAAAGTGGTACGGAACTCTCGCAACCAGATGTAAAACAGGTCATTGATGCCTTGCTTTACTCTTTCTTTGAATGTAATCTCTTTCATCAGGGTACGTATTTATAGTATATCAATGCTTCTTTCAAGCGGTGAACCACAAGAAAAGGAAGCATCATAAATATCAGTAATGCCATATAGTTGGGCCAGGAATAGATCATGCTATAACCATTGAGTGCCTGGTCTACGTAAATAAGAAAATAGTGACGCAACGGGAAGAGGTTGCTCAATGCCTGCAAGACAGGATGCATCGCCATTACCGGAAACGAGAAGCCGGAGATGGAGAAGGAGATGACACCCCACAATGAAGCGAAACTTAATCCGAGACGCAGGGTGGGCAGAGTACCTATCATCACGATGCCGCAGCATTGGGAGGCGAGCACCAGACAAAGGGTAGCCAATATCATCGGCAGGATGCCGCTATTGCACGGGAAGTGCAGGAATCCATACAGATATATATTATAGAAGATACCCATAATGAAGAATATCACCGTGTGGGGCAACAGTTTGCCTGCCAAGGCTATGTATATGGAGTTATTGCTCATGCGTAACCATTCGCGGGCTGTGCGGTCTTTGATCTCCGTGCCGATGGAGTATACGGTTATCATGAATATCATCAGCATGAGTACGCCCGGCACTAATGTGTTGCACAGGTATACGGAGTAGTTTAACCAGGGATTGTTCAACGGGTGCGTATCGATTACAATCGGTTGCAGAAACCCCATTGCCTGGTCTTCGGTAGCCCCTTTGGCGTATAGAACTGAACGTCCGGCTGCTCCTGCTGCCAGTTCACTCATCATCTTCATGTCTTTGAATAACAAAGAACCCGCTATGAGATAAGAGTTGTTGGTGTAAAATGAAATCTTGGGTTGGCGTTGGCTTTGGGCATCTGCCGATAACCCCTTGGGGATATAAAAGAAACCGTAAATCTTTCCTTCTTGCACGGCAATGCGGGCATCGGCTATACTACCGTAATGTGCCACTACACCCGTCTGTCCGAAGGCATCCAGATTGCGGATCAGGTTTCGCGAGGTGGCAGACTGATCCATATCCACTGCACCGACAGGCAGATTGGTCGGCAGACCGGAATCCATCAGCGTGGTGAAGAAGATATAGCAGAATAACGGTGCAATCACCATGCAAAAGAGATAAAGCGGACGCGACACGAGACGGCGGCATTCGCGCTTCATGACGAGCCACAAGGCTATGTATTTCTTTTCTCTTTCTTTCATAATTTAGTAATGAAAATGAATAATGTGTCAATGTGCCAATATGCCAATTGGCTGCGCTATGCCAACATGCCGCATGGTAATTGGCACATTGGCATATTAGCACATTGACACATTATTTAATTATTTCTTGATAATCACCGACATTCCCGGGCGCAGTCCTTCTACCTTATCCAGTGGGCGTGCGCGGACTTCAAATGTTTTCAAGTCAAACTGCCCGGTTGTTTTCGTAGCTTTCCAAGCGGCATAAGTACCTAAGTCTTTCATATAATCCACTTTCAGTTTGATCGTCTTATTGTCCAGTGCCGGGACGAAGGCTTCGAATTCAGCTCCCATTGTAAGGTTTTTCAGCAGGTCTTCACGTACATTGAAAGTGACCCACATGTCTTTGAGTATGGCAATGTTCATAATAGGTGCTCCGGTTCCTACCAGTTCACCTACCTTGGGAAATATTTCGGAAACTTCGCCTGCTGATTGTGCGATGAGGAAAGTTTCTTTTATATAAGATTCCACTTCGGCAACAGCACCTTTTGCACGTTCCACAAGAGCGGCTGCTGCCATCTTGTCTTCCCGTTCTGCCCCATTCTTTGCCATTGTGTATTGGGCTTTAGCGGCTTTTTCGGTGGCAATGGATGCATTGAGTTGTGCGGTTACTTCATCCAGTTTTTGTGCAGGCATTACTCCTTGCTCGAACAAGTTTTTAACGCGTTTGTACGATTTTTCGGCAATTACTACCCCGGCTCGGGCTTTTTGCCACATTTCATAGGCAGCTTGTATTTGTTCCTGACGGGCGCCTTTAATGGCTTTTTCGTTTTGTGCCTGTGCGGCAGCTTCTGCAGCACGTGCCTGTTCCATTTTTGCAGCGATATCCGGTGCTTCAAGGATGGCAAGGGTATCTCCCGCTTGTACGGTTTGCCCTTCTTTGACACGGAATTCAAGTATACGTCCCGGTACTTTGCTTGATACCCGGTATTCATCCACTTCAGCCTGTCCCTGGATAATCTCCGGTCCCTTGCGAAGCATAAAGAAACCAACGACTGCAACCAGAGCGATAACTCCCAAAAGAGTAAGGAATGCAAGCAGCATATTGCTGTTCTGTGATTTTTGTGATGCCATTTTTATTTACAATTTACAATTTACAATTTACGATTTACGATTTACGATTGAAATAACTCTTTCTTATGTTTTTATTATTTATGAACTTCCTGTTCTATCAAGTTTTTGTTCTATCAGTTTCTTATTCAGTACTTTTAGGCCGGTATTCAATTACGAATTTTTCTTCTTCCCTCTCCTTTCTCCCTTTTTACCTCTTCCTTTATTTAAGTGTACCCAATGACTTTTGCAGATAGATTTCCGTCAATTTGACATCAATCTGGGCGTCTATCTTTTCGGATTGGGCAGACAGCCAAGCTGTTTGCGCTTCAAGGACATTGCTGGTGGCTATCACTCCTTCTTCAAAGCCCAACCGGGCATATCGAAGGTTCTCGTCTGCTTTTTCCTGGTTTTTCTCAGCCATGACGAGTTTTTTGGCAGCTTCGTTCACCTTGAAAGCGGCTTGGTTTACCTGTAATTCTATTTTCTCTTTTGCATCTTGTAACTGATACTGGGCTATACGAGATTCTGCTTTTGCAGCTTTTACCTTATATATGCCTTCGCCCCAATGCCAGATAGGGAGTTGTACCATGACACCTACGTTCCACATGCCTTTGAACTTATTCTCAAATCCGTTAAATACGGAGGGGTTGGTAACCATGTAATTTCCCATGAAAGCTACGGAGGGGAGATGCTCGGCACGGGTTACGTTTATTTTCTGATTGTATATCTGACTGGCAAGTTCCAAACTACGTATCTCCGGACGATTGGCATAAGCGGTGGCCATGTCAAATTGTGTTTCCGTTTTTAATAAGGGCAGGTTTTCTATATTCTCGTCTGCTAATACGATCGGGGTGGTCAAATCGAGACCGCATAGTTGACAAAGCAACATTCTGGAAAGACTGAGTCCGTCTTCTACTTTAGTGAGTGTCATCTCGGCTTCGTTTACCTTTACGCGCACGGATAGTCCGTCCGCTTTGGTTGCCACTCCTTCAGCAATCATTTTTTCTACATCGCTGTCTAATTTTTGAAGAAGTTTCAAATAACCTTCTGCCAGTTTTTTCTTATTTACCAGCGAAACGACTTGCCAGTAGGCTTGGTCGGTACTTAAGATCACTTCCTGTAGGCCGGAATGATGCTGCTGGCGTGCCAGTTCTTCGGCATATTTGGTGATTTTATTGTAAGCGCGGATTTTACCTCCCATATAAAGAGGTTGTGTCAACGTGATGGCACCGGCATATACGTTTCGGGTATCGGTACGGAAAGCGTCGATTAATGATTCTCCTGCTCCGTTAAGGGCGGGTACAAGCTCGTTGCCCACTTGCGTGAGAACCGGAGCTAATTTTTGTGCCAGTTCGGGAGGAAGCTGGCCCAATACGGCCTGCCCCGCTTGTTGCAACGGACCACCTATGCTGGTTCCTAAACCGGATAAAGCACCTTTCTGGGCATCGTTCAACAATGAGAATTCCTTTTGGTTTCGCATGTAAGCTCCTGTGGCCGAAATATTGGGCAGGTAATTGGTGAAAGCAGCTTTTCGCTGGTAATGTGCTGCATTTATTTTCTCATTACTGATGAGCAACTCTTTATTGTTGGCCAAAGCCAATGCACGGCAACTATCTAAGTTGAGTATGTTTTGTGCTTTTGTTGAAAAGAGATTGATTAGCAGAATTGTCAGAATGAATAATTTTTTCATTGCATCTCGCGTATTATAAAGGTGATACTTCTTTTTTTACAACACAAATATAGAGATTTTTGTTTATGGATATTTTCTGTTTCTTACTTTTGATTTGCAGAATAATGATTGCATAAACAACGAAACAAAAGTATGGGGTTTCGGTGAATTGGCAAAATGATTTAAGGTTTTTTGAGTATAATGATGGGGGATGTACTTTTCTTTCGTCTTGATACGAAAGAAAAGATACCAAAAGAAAGGATCAAGGCTGTATTTTTTCTCCTACTCTCTTCCTGCGTTTCGCTAAAGGGGCTCGAACTCGCTGCGCTCAGACAATTGCCCCTTTGGACGCTACACTACGGGCGATCGCTTGGCGGAGAAAAAATAAGGCCGAGGGGGGGGGAAGGGTGCTTATGGTCGGTGGGAAGGATGCTTAGGGGTGGTGAGAAGGGTGCTTAGGGGATATGAAATGCCCCCTTACATATATTGTTATTTGGGGTAACATATAATATAAGGGGGGGATGTATATTACTATTTTCTTTATGTAAGGATGAGTGGGAAGGGGACTACTGGCCCGGCATATTTTTTCTGTACAGAGAACTGGTTATTCCAATTCGAACCGTTGTGAACCGATCATTGTTCCGTCGGCGAAGATGTCTACGCGGTAGGTACCGGCGGAAAGGTATTCTTCCACATTCCAGAACACGGTGATAGACTGTTCTTCTCCGTTGTATTCGATGTATTTCTTGATAGAGTAGGGAAGTGAACGGTTCTCATATTCGAAAGTATTGGCGGCGTTCTTGGTCAGTACTTCGTTATTGGGTTTATAGATGTTGACGTACAGGGTACGTTCACCGGTTTCTGCCGTGATGTTTTTGACAATTGTAAAGCCGATGGCAAACTTGACGATGTCTTTTACTTTCTTTACTTTTTTATCACGTTTGTTTTTGGGCTCGATCCAAATATTGGTAGCATCCAATTGGGCTGCTAAAGTTACTTTTTTATTCAGATTCTTTTTCTCTTCTGACAGGTTGCTGATTTGGCGTGAAGCAGCATTGTATTTCTGTGTTACTTCCGCAATTACCTGCTTTTGCTGGTTGGTAAGCTTGTTGAGGGAGTCTATTTGGTTGATATAGCCGATCATGATTTTGCGGAGTGAAGCCAGTTCTTTTTTTAAGCGGCGTATTTCAGTGGCGTTGCTGATTTTAACGGTACGCAATTCTTCGAGCAGCCGTTGGGTCTTGATTTGCTCTTGTTCCAACAGGATCGATAAGGAGTCGTTGGATACGGTCAGTTTTAACTCGTCATATTGCTGTGCAAAACGTGTATATTCATTCTCCAGATCTTCTTTCTCAAGGGCAAACTCTTCGATTAGTTCACGATTACTCTGCTTTTCGGTAAATAGTAAATAAGTGATACCGATGAGGGCTATCACCAGCACCGATACGGCGATAATGAGAAGGGATTTCTTATTCATGTCTCTTTAGTTAGATGATAATTCGCCGCAAATTTAATCATTTAGTGACAGAGTAGCGCAGAGTTTCACTTAGTTTTTTATTTCCATACACAAATGTCATAGCAGGTCAATGACCGGTTTATGAAATCTTATACCATTAAGTGTTGTCGGTTTAACTAAATTTATTACGGAAATATTTCTTTAATTACGATTATCGTTGTACTTTTGTGGCGCAAAAAGTATAGAACTAATTATCAACTTTTTAAAATATAAGTATTATGTCAAAAGTAACCGTAGTAGGCGCAGGTAACGTAGGTGCTACATGTGCAAATGTACTTGCTTTCAATGAAGTAGCAGACGAAGTAGTAATGCTGGATGTAAAAGAAGGCGTTTCAGAAGGTAAGGCAATGGATATGATGCAGACAGCTCAGTTGTTGGGATTCGACACTACTGTCGTAGGCTGCACCAATGATTATGCTAAAACTGCAAACTCTGACGTTGTTGTTATAACTTCCGGTATTCCTCGTAAACCGGGCATGACTCGTGAAGAGTTGATCGGTGTAAATGCCGGTATCGTGAAATCGGTAGCTGAAAACATCCTGAAATATTCTCCAAATGCAATTATTGTAGTAATCTCTAATCCGATGGATACAATGACTTATTTGTCATTGAAGGCTTTGGGTGTGCCTAAAAACCGTATTATCGGTATGGGTGGCGCTTTGGATAGTTCACGTTTCAAATATTTCTTGTCACAGGCTTTAGGTTGCAATGCTAATGAAGTAGAAGGTATGGTTATCGGTGGTCACGGTGACACTACTATGATTCCTTTGACTCGTTTCGCCACTTACAAAGGTATGCCGGTTTCTAACTTCCTGTCAGCAGAACAGTTGGAGAAAGTGGCTGCCGATACAATGGTAGGAGGTGCTACACTGACCAAACTGTTGGGTACTTCTGCATGGTATGCACCGGGTGCAGCAGGAGCTTTCGTTGTGGAATCTATTATCCACGACCAGAAGAAGATGGTTCCTTGCTCAGTAGCTCTTGAAGGAGAATACGGAGAAGAAGACATCTGCTGTGGTGTACCTGTAATCTTGGGTAAGAATGGTATTGAAAAAGTTGTTGAACTTCCATTGAATGAAGAAGAAATGGCTAAATTCAAAGCAAGTGCTGCTGCTGTTCGTAAAACAAATGCTGCTCTTAAAGAAGTAGGTGCTCTCTAATCGATTTCTTTAATTGTTATTTAGTTTTGAGAAAAATATTGTTTAGTGAAGGGCGGTTTTCCAAAAGGGAAGCCGCCCTTTTTAGTGTAATTTAGCACAAACCATCAGGGAATAGGTAATTGAGGATCGTTTTTTTTAGTCTCATTTACTACTTTTTCATACTCTCTGCAAACAGATTCTCGATTTTTTCTAAGCGTTCAGCGCCTTGACTCGTCATGATTCCTCTAAGCATAAAGTAAGCTGATTTGTGTAATACGATAGGGGGACATTCGGCAATTCTGGCGTTATATAGCAGTGTCGTAAATGATTCAAGAAACATTTGTATATCTAAATCCGGAACAACGTAATCTTCCTGTTGACAGGCTGAAATAACTTTTCCCAATCCGTCCCGCCACATACGGTTGTGTGCGGTATATATGTATTTATACTCAAGATACCGGTTTATATCAAGCCAAAAAGCACATTCACCCTTGTATAAATTATCCATATAAGCCAAGGAGATTTCCCAAAGACATGAGAGTACATCCGAAGAACTATACCTGATGATATAAAAAAGATTCTCTATTCTGCTTAAATAGGCATCCAAACAGGTATTGATCAAATTATTTTTCGTATTATATACCTGATATATGGTTCGTTTCGAAATGTTCATATTCTTGGCTATATCGTTCATACGAACTGCACGTATTCCATATTGTCTCAAGGATTGTGAAGTGAATGCCACTATCCTTTTCTCTGTATACTCATTCATAAGGTTTTGCCTATTGGGCTTGGTTGTTTAGTTAAACATTGTTTTATTTTAATCAAGCAATCCCGAACATTACAGTTACTCTTTACTTGTTTTAATTATAAGGAAAGTAGCAGGATTGCCGTACCTGGATATAAGAAAAATAACACTTTGATGAAAATACTGCATGTAACAAATGAATTTAAAACAATATCCGGTGATATATATTCATTTAGGCCAGTATGACTTGCTACTGTTTTAAAAAGGAAACCTGAATTAGAAATTGGGTTTCTTTATTTAATTACTGTGTTCATGAATCTGGTAATCAGTGATGAAACAAATATTAACAACTCCTTTATGCAGCATTTGAGAGGGTATATCATTTAGCATGCAAAAGTGGTCATAGGATGACAACTTGATAAGTTTAGTATTAATTAAAAATTAAAAGAAAATGAAAAAAGTTTTTAAGCTGATGAAATTGTTTGTTTTAGTATTGTTACTCGGATGTTCTTTCTCTTTTGTTGCTTGTAACGATGATGAAAATGTTCCGCAGCTTCCGGATGAAGTCACAACGGAAACAATGTTCGGAAACTATGACGGTAAAATGTTTACCACTATCGTATCTCCGCTGGCCTCCTCTGGAACGGATGTTGCTGCCAAAGTCGACAATGATACTATTCATTTTGAAAGTTTTCCTGTCAGGGATATTATTCTGTCCATCGTCAAGGATGAAGGATTGACAGATCAAATAATGGAAGCCATAGGAGATGTGAGCTACAAAGTGGGATATGAGCCGACACTCACAACTGCCAAAGACAGCATTAATTTCATTCTGGATCCAAAACCTCTGAGCTTATCGATTACCATGCCATCAGCTACGGAAGATGGAGAACCGGAGACATTGGTTGTTGAGGTGAAGGTTGAACCGGGAAAAATTGCTGGATATGCTGTGGAAAATGCGAACATGAAGTTTAATTTTGCAGCGACAGAAGTATTATTGGGTGAAGGAGAGGAGCAAAGTAAGTTGCCGGAATTCGCTCCGATAACTTTCAATTTTGATATGAATCAGACTAAGGCTGAATCTACTGTTTTTAAATAGAATCGGTTAATGACAATCGGGTAGGAGATAAACACCGATAATTGGCATTTACCTCCGACTCGGTTGTATTTCTTCAACTTTAAAATCCGATTTGCAATCCGGTTGAAACGTAAGGGGCTATCTGGAAATAATACCCTTTGTCTTGGAACATACTTTTCAGTTTTCTATCCACCATCTCTGCCGGGCGCATGGCATGAATGCCTGCTGTAATGGGCATCGATAGACGTTTTCCTATTTTTATTTCGGGACGGATACCGGTCACGATATATTGGTGAGTGAATATTTTATTTTTCCCCTCCTGTTCCAACAAGGCCATTTGCCCATTCATTTCTATGATAAAGTTTAGGCTTAGTTTTTTGTGGATGTTGCACCCTGCTGATATCTCGATACCTTTGAGCATAGCTATCTTCACGGTGTAACGGCCTTCGGTTTTCCAATTGAAATAGATAGCGGGAAACAACATCGGATACCCAAAAGAATTATTCATGGCAAGGCCGCCTCCCAACTCGAGATTCGATTTGAAATGATGGATAAAAATAACTCCCATATTCCCCAAGATGTTTTTATAATTGATTTGGGAAAAACGGGTATTGGGCATATAAATCCCCGCACCGGCAGCAATCAATATGGACCATTTTCCGTTTAAAGATCTTAAATGGCTGATACTGAATCCGATGTTCATGATCTCGTCAATAACGAATGGCTCCGTAAAGTTTCTGTTATCAAGCTTGGCATATGCCCCGCCTAAGCTGACTGCCCAGATGATGGGGCGGTCGTTATCATCCGATTTCATAGACAAGGGGATGTTGATGCCACCTTGATAAACGACTGCCGATCCTTTACTGTCGCCTACTTTTTGATCCGTATCTCCTTCTGTCATTCGATAACCGGATGTACCGAAATATTCGGTTTTGAACATAATCTGAGCATTTATGCTTGAATAAACGAGGAATGTAAGTAGCAAAAACAAGACTTTCTTCATATTGTAAAATTTTAATGGGTAGTTGGTAATTCGATGCCAAAATTCCTCTTTTCGATCTCTTCACTGAAATCTTTTTGACGAATGGCAGGTTTGCCTTTGACGAATGGGAATATAATTATTAATTAATATACTAACTTTGCAACCATGAAAGTAGATCTGATTAAAAACGATAAGCTTGTTATCATTCCTTTTTGGATACTGATATTCTTTATTTTCTGGCTTCAGGTTTTGCCGCAAGTAAAGTCGATATGGGAGTCGATCCTGTTTTCTGTTCTTCTTGTGCTCACGATATGTCCCATTGCAAACTATTTGAGTGGCTCGCTTCTGCTCAAGGCGATGAAACAAAAAGGAGTAAAATTGTTTATGTTCCAGTTTTCCTTTTTCTCTTTGCTCATCGGATTTGCTTTTCTTGCATATATTAATTTATTTTTCTGGTTAGAGAACTCGGGGGTGTTTCCTTCCGGCTCTGAATATTTTGATGTGACAGATTTGGCACCTTATGCCTTTTTTATTCCTCTTTCATCCGGAATTATTATAAATATTACGATTTGCGGTTTGCGTTTTTTTCTGGAATATATTAAATCTCAAAAGATACTTGTGGAGTATCAGTTACGTACGCTCCAGCATCAGGTAACTCCTCATTTTATGTTCAATGTATTGAATCACATCCATATTCTGATGCAGACAGATGTGGATTTAGCATCCGATCTGTTGATAAAATATTCGGAAATATTGCGCTATCAGCTATATAATGGCGATAAACAGAAAGTAACATTGGAGCAGGATATACAATTTTTGAAAGACTTTATTGCTGTGGAAGAGATTCGCTGGGGCGATAAGTTGGTGGTGACTTCTTCGTGGAAAATAGAGCAACCGCAGAAAGAGATACCGGCATTGCTTTTCATCACATTTATTGAGAATGCATTTAAACATGTATCAAAGTCGGATTTTGAGAAAGGGTATATCGATATTGATTTTAGGCAAGAGGGAGATACGCTTTGCTTGAAGATTGAAAATTCGAAATCTACATTCTCCGGGAAGAAGATTAATACGGGTGGCTTGGGGCTTAAAAATATAAAAGAACGTTTGGAAATATTATATTTTGGATGTTATAATCTGACAATAGAAGAAACGGATGCCGTTTATCGGACTAAACTTATAATCAATATTTAATTAATGACAGAGATTGTACTAAAACATAAGGGAAGTTATAAAATGAAATGTCTGGTAGTTGATGATGAATCGATTGCAATCAGGGGAATAGTCAACTACATAAGTAAACTGGATTTTCTGGAAGTTGCCGGTTCCTGTTCTTCCGCATTGGAAGCTGCTGATATTCTCAAGACAACGGAGATAGATCTCATGTTTTTGGATATTAATATGCCGCACCTTTCGGGGCTTGAATTGTTGGAGTCTTTGGAAAAACCGCCATTAACCATTATTACTACGGCTTATTCCGAGTATGCACTCGATGGTTTCCGCTTGCATGTGGTCGATTATTTGATGAAACCTATTGGTTTTCAACGTTTCTTTCAGGCTGTTTCGAAAGCACGCGATCTGTTTTTCTCGCAATTGGTGTTGCGGAGTGAGCATGATGAGACGGCATCCAGTATGTATGTCCGGCAAGGAGATGCTTTCCAACGGATTGTCTGGAGGGATATTCTCTATGCCGAAGGAATGCAGAACTACGTGAGACTGTATTTCAAAGATAAGGTGTTAACAATCCACCAGACAATGACTTCTTTGGAAGAAATGTTGCCGAAAGAGTCTTTTTTTAGAATACATCGTTCTTTTCTTATCAATCTGTCTCATATAGATTCAATTTCGGGTGGCCGTTTGTTTATTAACGGAAAGGAATTGCCGGTTTCCAAACAAAGGCGGGAGGAATTGCTTAGTACGGTGGTATACAAGAATTTGATAAGCAAATAACGGGTGGATGTTTCGGTAGATATCATTTATACTTCAATGAATAGGCTTGGTATGCCGCAATAAGTTAGTGACAGTTTGTGCATCGCCCTGATTACTGCCACGTAAAGCATACTCCTGTCAATTTCAGAAGTTAATGATGAGACTTCGCACGGCTGATTCAAGAAAGCATAAGAAACTCCAATCTCAGTTGCTTTTAGTAGAAAACGTTGTAGAGCTCGTTCCAAGCTTATCCACTCGTTGATTGTATCTATATGGTGCGAATATCTACGAACCTACCCTTGATGGTATTTGCAGACAATCCATGCTTACGTAGCCAAGTCTCATATTTCTTCAACCACGGTACGTCTATATCCACGAAGTAGAGATTTAGATGTCTGTTAAACTCCAAGAGTGAGTTATAAGTTTGCCGGATGGAGAACATATAGCTCAACCGTTGCGCGTCCCTAAGAGCCTGCATCTGCTCTGTAAACACGTCTCCTACAGTCTTTAAGTTACTGGGTTTACAGACTTTCTCGACTAAGCTCGTTGCTGTAAAGTCCCTGTCCATTGCCTTAAACTCCATAATCTGTTCAGAGTATGCTTGTAGTTTCTGGGCGATTAGAGTAGTCAGAGCTTCCCTGTTAGGGCATTTAGGTTTAGGAGCATTCTTGGCGAAATCCCAGTGGGCGGGGTTGATAGATAATCCAATGCTGATGTACTTACGTTTCCTGTCTTTGCACACCCTAATCATTAGTGGTGATTCACTGTTCTTGAGTACTTTAGATTTGTAACAAATCACGTTTACGGTCACATTCATGGTTTACTTCCTGGTTTACACAACCTGCGTAAACTCTATGTAAACCATAGCCTGTTACAAATAAAAAAGAGAGTTACTTTAGTAGGTAACTCTCTGATTTCTAAGGTGGTGCCACCAGCAAGAGAACTATTATCTTCTCTCTATTGATTATCACCGTTTTATAGTTTCTTTCATTTGGAAATCCACATGATTTAGCACACGATTATTTTTTATCGTTTTGCTTGCTATTAGAACGATTCTATTTTCAAATATCTCTTTGTTTCAATATCGCCTGGGATTCTCCTTGCAGAGTTACCGAGTTGATATTTAAAACTTTATACTTTTGGCTTCAAGCATATCCCATGAATTATCCCACTGATTTGCTACGTGCTTTTGCGGTAGTTTGCTCATGGAGAATACTGGGGGCAAAGATAAGATTTTTTTCTGATTTACAAAATTCAGAATTTCACTTTGATTGTTACCCAAAAGAGAATTCTATATATATCTATTACAATAAGTTATTTATCCTTTTTGCAGCCGAATAAGCCTCACTATTTAACACACGATTATTTTTCATCGTTTTGCCATCGTTTAGCATGATTGCTTTTACAAATCCGCAAAAAATATTGATACCCTCAATTACTTGTTTGAAAAACTTGAGAAAAATCGGATAACTGTTTTTTATGCCAAAGAGTTGAAATAAATTTAATCTGGAATATCAGGCTCTTCTCCCCAAATAGCAGTACCGACTCTGTTTGCTCTTGCTGTTCCTGCTCTATTTGCAGAAGTAAATGAGGAACTAATTGTTGCACTTTGGGTTGAACGGTAAACTAAGCGGTCATTTACGATTGTCCCAACATATCTTCCATTTGTTCCAAAAACTTTTTCTCCTTGAATGCGACCTACTACTTTACCAGATTTACTATAAACTATATTACCTGATACTTGTAGTGGTCTCCCGTTCTTAGTGTATAAATCCATACATGTACTATTTTACTTTTTTTTCTTTGTTTTAAATATTTTAGAATACCCAAAAGCGGATAAGAGGAGTTCATTTATTTTCTCTTGAATCCATTTGATAAATGTTACAAGCCCTACACCCAATAGCCCCAAAACTAAGGACATAGCATTAAGAATACCTGCATATTTTTCCCAAAAGACAAACATTAATATGATAATACCAGAAAGAATTAGAATATAAATAACCTTGCTTATTGTTGTTACCCTATTTTGAAACAATGCAACAAAATCCCTCATATTGGCAATTTCTTTGTTGTCTGGAAGATCTTTAGATATGATAATAATATCCATTGCTTTCATTGACAGACACACCAAAAAATCATTTTGAGAGGAATATAAATCTATATTGTTTGATATTCTATTATATAAACTATCTAAGTGTTCTGTAGAAATAGCGAGATTTAAAAAGTCTTGAAGTACTATTACAATTTCGTACAGATTGTCATTACTTTGGAAATTGTTATCTAAGATATTAGAGAACGTTTTATTAATGCTTAGATGTTCTGATTTTTTGGTAGTTCTTGCGCTTATTGCTTCTTTTATCCAAGTCCTATCTATTTTGTAACGGATAATACCTAGAATTAATACGAATATCAAAAAATCATCGTTTATCCATAAACTTTCAACCGATGGCTTTTTTCTCGAAAAGTCATTATAAAATTCTTTGAATTTCTGTTCATTATTGTTTGAAATAGAATCTATAAAACCAGCATAGGCAACATCTACGTTTACTATATTAATTACGCAATGCTTGCCATTGAGCAAATCAGAAAACAATTTTATTTTTGGGATTTGCTGTATCTTGTTTAGATATGAAATCCTTTCTTCTATAGAAACCATTTCTTTTGCTTTAGTTTGAAATTTAGAATATCAGGCTGCCAACCGTTTATTTTACGTAACCGTCCAAGTAAATTAGCAATCAAATCAGAATATAACATTGTTGCAGGAAGTTCTTTAGGAAGAAAACTTCTCCATGACAAATATGTGAATGAGAAAATCTGTTGAGATATATACTGAATGTCGGTAAAAAGCATATCATTCAGTGTTGAACTGTCAAAATTACCTTGCGGTGTTCTAATTTTGATTAATATAGGGCTGCTTGCTCCATGTCGGTCTGTTTTTATTTCGTTTGCACCTAACATTTGTACCAAACAAGAGGTTGAATCAAGAATAATATTTGCTCCTCTTAATGGCGTGAATTCACCTATTTTCTTATTTCCTTTTATAACTCCGGGTTGAGAGGCTTCATACAATTTATATGGATGCTTCTTGCTTATAGTAACAAAAGCAAATTGGATTTTAAATTCTGGAAAAGATTCCATGAGTTTACAAACCACTTCAAATTCTATATTTTTTATTGGTTTGAAAATATGAAATATCAGTCTTATAGTATCATTGTCTTTCCAACCTTGCAGTTCTTTAAGATGCGTAAATGCATCTTTTAGAGTTCTCAATAACTCATTGAAATATTCAGAATATGGAACATCTTTAGCTTTATTTGATAACAAATATTGCCCGTCACTTGAAAAGAATGTTGTTATCCCTACAACTCTGTTTTTTTCAGACCCTTTAAAACTGTTATTACGAATAATACTATTTCCTACTCCGATGATTAATTCTCTATCAATAGAGCGGGTAGAAGGTAAAACCCAAGGCGTACCGCCAAGTTTAGCATATATTTGTAATCCTATTGTGTTTAGTAGAGCATCATTAGAATGACGCACCTTGCTTTCCACAATAAATTGAAATGGTATTTCCAGTGTGAGCAATTTTGCTTTAAGCCTGTAATATGGATTTTCCTCAATTTTCATTCTTTTGAATGATTCGGGAATTTCCATAATTATCAAATCAGGCTTTGTATTTAATTGAGAAATAACTTTATCATAGCCTGCAAAATCGCAATTTGGAATATCAAACACTTCATAAGTTACATTATTCAAATCATATTTTTTCTGTATCCCCTTTTTAAACCATTGAGAACTGGGGTCTCCATTTATTAGTTTTGCTAGGAATTCGGTAAATCCTCCTCTGTTCCTTTTTGCACATATACCAACAATGTGAGGGCTTTTACAGTCAAATGTGATTGCATCCCAAGGTCCAAAATTATTTAATCCTGCATCTGCATTTCTATTCTCCACTTTTGTGGCTGCATGGTCGAAAATGAAAGGTGGATTCTTTAATGTAAAGCTACTTTCTGAATTGAACGGAACTGAATCGACAGTGTAATAAAATCCGTCTGAATTTTTATAAGTTACTGTGGTTTTATCCTGATACAAAGAAATCAATTGCGCTATTCTATTGATTTCTGTTCTTTCATTCTTATTATTAAGTCTATTTTGTTCATCAAATTTTACTTTGCTAATTATGGCTTCACTTTGAGATTCTCCTAATAAATGCGTAAGATAACTTTTGATATTATAGGTTGTTTTTCTTAAAGTCAATTCATTTAAAGGAACTAAAATATCTCCCTCATTGGTTGAAACAATGGCATTATCATTTTGCAATTCTTTTATTTCACCTATAAATT
The DNA here is from genome assembly GCF_000432295.1 of Bacteroides sp. CAG:189. Taxonomy (NCBI): domain Bacteria; kingdom Pseudomonadati; phylum Bacteroidota; class Bacteroidia; order Bacteroidales; family Bacteroidaceae; genus Bacteroides; species Bacteroides sp. CAG:189. The sequence continues at coordinate 17,660 of NZ_HF991113.1, read as the reverse complement.
CTTCGTTTGCAGCTAAAACATCTTTTGATTCAGGCATTTCCTCTATTTTCAATACTTCAAGCCCAAGCAAATCAAATTTTTCCTTATGTAAATCATTACATTTTTTTGATAATCCCCAATGATAAGAAGTATTTATGATGAAACCATATTGATGCCGTTGATTTATGTGAAACACCCGTAGTTGGATATCTATCTGTTTTCTATATGATAAAACACTCTTCATTGTAGCGGGCAAATACGGAAATACTAAATCATCAGTACTGACCCGTGAAAAAAAATTGAATGGATAAAAACTTGTTGGTTTTATATCAGGAAATCTATCTTTAAATCCTCTGAAAAATATATGTTTAATAAGGCTACTTGTTACTTTTTCCGAAGAATTAATTTTCAATGTAACAGTTTCGCCAAGTTCTATATTGTCATTAGAATTATTTGATATGTATATATAATCACCATCCCTAAAAAAAGAATGTGATTTATTATATTTGTTTCTTAACTCTTTAAGCGTTACATCAGAGTATTTTGTTCTTGATATTTGAAACTCTTCAAAATCAATATTAATAGGGAAAAAATTTATCTCCATGCTTTACAAAAGTATATTTTTGCAAAAATACTAAATAATTTGCTGTTAGCAGCAAATTTGCCAATGGAAATGCCTAATCTTTAGTTCATTTATAGCTCTACATGGTTAAACGGTCGAGGAATTAAATAAGAGGCTTTCTACTTGTCGTTTAACCGTCGGAAGTAATCGGCTATTTCCGTGTGGAGTCGCTCTCTCTAAAGGTCTGGGAAGCCATGATCAGGGAATATTTAAAGTTTGATGTAAGTTGGTTCTGTCATAATAGTTGAATTTTAAATTTATTATCTTAACCTCCATGTTGGCTTCTTCTTTTTCTTTTTCATAGGAATTTGTTCTTCTTCTTTGCTATTCGTGTCAGGTGTAAGTAAGCTAAAAACAGAGGACAACCCTAAATCAGCCGAATTGAAATCTTGTTTATTTGCAAACTTGTTTTCAATCATATTTGCATGTTTGCCTACTTGTACATTTTCCGTCTCTTTTTTCTTTTCACCAGCAATAGTTATAGGAGCTTTCAACTCCTGTTCATGTATCCATATTTTGTCTGTCATGCTACCATTTTTGATGGTGTTGCAGTACTCGAATGTTTCGTATAATTGCCGATTGTAGCCGAATAGTTTATCGAATTCTTTCTCCATATTCTCAAATAGAGTAGTTCGATCAAACCCGCCTTTGATTACGCCTTTTTTGGTGTTTCGATGATTTGTGAGTGGGCTTATCTTGACTTTGTTTGATTGGTCTTTCCGGCTCACAATCAAATGACAGTGCATATTCAGTTCATTGTCCGAACGATTACGGTCAAAATGAATCTTACCATAGAACTTTATATCCGAAGCGAATAGTTCTTTATTGAAGTTTTTGGCATATTCAGGGATAAATACTTCCCGAATATACCGTTTCATAGCTTCGGCTTGCTCCTGTTCTGTATTACCCATTGCTCTAAGTTCCTTTTCCGATGGGCTGACATGGATAGCGTAGAACTTAGCATCTGTTTTTAGGAGTTGCCCGATATTGGTATCTATATCTTTTATGACCTTCGATTTATAGATGTTATCATTCGTCAGATTGAAAAAAACTTCGGTATAAATACCTTTTTCTATTCGCTCTAAATCTTCATGTTCCAAATAATTGGCTAGCTGACGGCTACTGCCAGTATTATTATATGTTCCGTTTGATGGTGGAGTAAAATTTATGTGCATAATCTTACGTGTTTGTCAGATTGTTGATTTCAGCTTTCAGGTTATCTTTTCTTCTGCTATCCATCACACCACAAGCGGACAGTTCCGAATAGAGTTGTATTAGTTGAAGTAGCTTCTTATAATCTCGTTGGTGTATCTGGTAGAGTGCATTAATCTGTTTGGATTGGTTGTTTATCACGTCGGCATGATTACAGAACTGTTCACTTAACTTTTTGAGTACTGCTGTGTGTTTCTCCTGACTGGCTTCCAGTTGAGAGAGAATAAGAGTCTCTAAAGTTTTTCCGATAGCATCAAAACGTAAAGCGATAGAATTTGTAGTCCGTATCATGGGATTCAGTTGTTCTTCTTCATAGTGACGGATGAACCGTATAATATCATCCTGTCTCTTATTTATTTTCGCCAGTTCTGATTTTACGGATTCCGGTGCTTCCGATGGGTTAATATGGGCTTTGTCAATATAACCAAAAACCAGTTTCACAACTTCGCTCTTTTTCAGTGAATAGCGTTTGCATATCTTTTCTACCAAAGCTGCCGTTTCCTTGTCTATGGAAATGGTAGTGAATATCGTTTTTCGACTGTTATTGGGCATGGTAATTACTTTTTTATAGAAATATGAATAGATAAATACCTGACAATAAGCATTTCAAAGAAAATGCTTATTACAGGTGTCATTACAGCGTGTTCTTGTAACACGCTAAAGCATAAGGCTTTGCACCGCAGGGCAAGAGGGAGAACAGGACAAAGTCCAGTTCCCTCTTGCTCGATTTAGCGAAACGGGCTGAACCGATAGGTGAGGCAGTTTGTGCTAAATCGGGGTGGTGGCACAGAGGAATAGCCTGAACATAGGCTTCTTTCCTCTGCTACTTATTGCTATCAGGGCTGGTTTGCTAACTGATTGGCTTTTTCAAACTGTTTGTAGGTTTGAGAATCGGCATATTCACGGACAAAAGCCCGAATATCGCTAGCTCTATAATATGTTTTCCGTCCAATGGTAAAGTAAGGAAGTACACCTTTTGCCCGATAGCGTTGTAGGGTTCTGAAAGATGCTTTCAACAGAAAGGCTAAGTCTTGATTATCCAACAGCCTTTCGTTTTCATCGAATACAGTATCGGTATTGATAAGAGATTTCAAGTCTTGCCCGATTTCGGTGAGTTTCTTGGATAGCATTTTCTCTACCAAAGCTGCCGTTTCCTTGTCTATGGAAATGGTGGTGAATATCGTTTTCCGATTGCTGTTTGCCATAGTAATTACTTTTTTATAGAAATGTGAATAGGTAAATTTCTGATAATAAGCATTTAAAAGAAAATGCTTATTACAGGTGTCATTACAGCGTGTTCTTGTAACACGCTAAAGCATAAGGCTTTGCACCGCAGGGCAAGAGGGAGAACAGGACAAAGTCCAGTTCCCTCTTGCTCAATTTTGCGAAACGAGCAAAGCCGAAAGGCGTAGCTGTTTCTGCTAAATTGGGGTGATAGTACAAGGAAGGAGCAGTAATGCTTCATTCCTAAATTTGCTACCTTTTGCTTTCACGGCTGATTTTCTAATTGATTAGCTTTTTCAAACTGTTTGTAGGTTTGGGAATCGGCACGTTCACGAACGAAAGACCGGATATCACTAGCACGATAATAAGTTTTCTTTCCAATGGTAAAGAAAGGTAGTAGCCCGCTTACCCTATAGCGTTGAAGAGTTCGGAAAGATACTTTCAGGAGAAAGGCTAAATCCTGATTATCGAGTATCTTTTCATTATCATCTAATACTTTATCGGTATTGATTAGGGATTTTAAGTCTTTCCCTATTTCAGTGAGTTTCTTGGATAGCTTCTCCATCCATTTCTCAAAGTTTTCGTTGTCTATATACATTTTGCTTCATTTTTTGGTGATACGTTATGAATGTCAATCGATTGATGATGCAAAAATCGGCAGAATGGAGAATCAGAAAAAGAGGAGTAGTTACCTACTCCCCTGAAAATAAAATTCAAATAGTTGTAAATGAGAGAATTATAAAACCATTTTGCTTAATGTTTATTAGATCGTTTACGGGCTTCTTTGTTAATTGCATTCTTTAAAGCATCTAATGTTTTGGTCAGATTGAATGGTTTACGCATAAAAATAGCATCCAGTTTATCGTATATACTTCCAAATCTTAAATTGAAAAGGACTTCAAAACCGTGAGCTAAACGAACTAATGGGACGGGCTTTCCGTCTTTTCCGACTACTTCGCCTAAAAAAGATAACCCTATTACTATTTCAGCAATACCAATAATCCCCAAGTCCTTTGACTTAGGGATTACGTATAGATCAGATTCGGATGTTGGTGAGATAGGTGAAACAAATGATTCAGGATGCTTAATTTTTAGACTTAATAGTTCCAATTCTACATTGATAATAGCTAGCACTTTATGCAGATAAGAATTTTTAAGCGCATTTTTCCCCCTGCTCGCACTGATATAGCTCTTTTAAGGGTGCTATCTCAATACGAGTGAGATTCAGCATCCGAAAGATGTTGGAGTTATCTTTTGAATTGCCAATTGTTGCTATGCACCTGATAAATTCGTCATAAGCGTCTTGCATTTCTGTGTCAGTTACTTTTTGTGAGGAATCAGTCAATAAGATGATAATCCTCGTTTTTGATAAATCATTCATAAGCATGAAGTGTTTAATAATTAATGAGTATTAATAATCAGACTAAAGTCTGTTACATGTTGCTGAATGATTTCTGTATATCTTTAAAACATGAATCCAATCTTTATTGAAATAGCATTATGGCTTAGCTTCTCTGCAAACTCGGCTGTAAACAATGATTGCTTTTGCGTTTTCAGTCGTTCAAGTTTCTGGGATTCATATCCTAAAGCCAAGAATAACTTCTTACTTTTACAAATAGAATATTCTACCCCAGCAGACGGATTCAGATAAAAACCTCCATTAGCATTTTTATTCGGTGCAAAACTATATCCAACGCCACATTCTATATAAGGAGTGAACTTTCTAGGTTTTATGATTAAAAATTTTGCATCGGCAAATAACGGGATCAGGACTTTCTCATAAATAGATAATCCTGTCCCGACACCGACAGAGAACCGTTTGTTGATGGCATAATAACCCAGAACCTGTAATGAAAAAGGAGTAGCTGCTGGCTCGCTCATGTCAATACCTGTTCCTACACTTGTTGCAAAAGTGAAGTGTTCTTTCTTTTGGGCTGTCGCTATCGCAACAGTACAGCTTGCTATAATTAGTAGAATAATCTTTTTCATTGGATCGTTACAGTTATGCGTTTTACAATGTGTAAAGCTGTTGTAAGCCCGGATGTATCTTCATTAATCTCTCCCGAACTTCCATCTGGACTACTATGCCCGATCAAATTTGCTTCAAATGATTTTTCTCCTGATAATAAATCGACATTGGCAGTATATACAATCGCTGGTTGTCCACTTCCTTCTTTACCACCAGAATAGTTGGTTTCTCCTTCTTTGGCTAATTTGGGAAAGGCTTCATTGAAATCGGTAGAGTGATTGATTTCTATTTTTACCACAAATTTCTTTAGTGCTGTTGTCGGACTTAATTTGATATCAAAACTTCCATGTGGGGTTGCCCCTGATATGCCATCTGTTAATGGTTCTTTCTTTGTGGGCAAATAAAGTCCATCATCGTATTTTATCCCACGTGAATAACACCAATGAGGCAGAGCTTCTTTCCGTCGGTTTCCTCCCGATGCTTGCCATGATTGGGTCGCAATCTTATGAGTTACATAAACTGTTGAAAGATAATTCCCTTGTGTATCTTCCAGCCAGATAGCAATTTGAGGTGGGTTCTTCTTGTTAATACCTAAGAACAAAGGAAAATCATGCAACCATTGTTCACCCTGTTCGATGTGGACTTTTACATCTCCTTTCTCATACTCAATCAATTCCTGTTGGCAGGAACAAAGGCTGACAAGCCATAAATAAATTAATGTCAATCCCATTTTCTTCATGTTAGTTTTATTAAATTGTTATTTTACTATTGTTACTAATCGGGAACATAATAAGCAAAAAATATTAGACTAGTAATGTTTCAATCTTTTTACGGGGAGAATAAGGGATTTGCTTTGCATAACCAATTCTCATTATTAATGTTGGGTGTTCCTTATTGACAGGTAATTTCTCTCGTAAGTCAAAAGCTAATGCCGCAACTTCGCACGGCTGATTCAAAAAAGCATAAGAAATCCCGATCTCAGTTACTTTTAACAGAAAGCGTTGGAGTGTTCGCCCCAAGTTAATCCATTCTTCGATTGTATCTCGTTGTGTAGTGCATACAACAAAATGCGAGGAAGAATCTATTTTCTTTCTATCCGATTTGTTTTGTGCATTAGGTTTTAAGAATAAGCTAACTATGGGACGTGCTAATATTCTAGGAAGTGGTGGATTTCCGAAAACCAAATAACTTAGCCCGTTATGTGTAGCCTCAACTTGTTTTTTATTAAACCTCATCCACGAAAGTAATTCATTCTTGAAAGCAATATCAGCCATTTGAATTTCATTCCCTTTCATTATGTATTGGGTTATTGTATTTGCAAATGGCGTATTTATTTCAGTAAAGTAGAATTGAATACCATTTTCTTTTGGAATGGATTGAAGTTGTTGCAGAATTCCATCTGATATTTTATTGCCATTATAGATATTGCGGTTTGTCTGTCGTTTCTCAATTTGATGGAATAGGGAATCTTCAATTGTGAGATCATTTTTCGTTAATTCAAGAATAATCGCTTCTATACTGCGTTCTATTATATGGGTAGTGTAACCAAAATAGCTGGCAGCGATGCATAAGTTTTCAACAGCACAGCCTAAGCTAATAAATAACTCACGATTGTTTCTATCAACGACAGGTAACGCTACATCTAAGTTGGGGAGAACCGTAATAGTACTGTCCGTAATATGAAACTTCCAAGGCTGTGTGTTATGTCCCGAAGGAGCTTTGGAAGCATAACTGGCTATTTGTATGAAATCAGTTTTCATCTTGAAATACCTTATTTATTAATACTTCAATTCCTTCGTTTATCTGTTCCCATCCTGAATTCTCATTCAGAGGAATGCCATTGTAAACCGGACAAAAATCTTCCAGCATTACCAGATAAGTAATCGATGCTGTCAGCATAGAGGCTATTGCTGCAATTTCCTTTTGGGGATGTCCTGTTAGTTCGCTTACTTTCTTTACAAGGTCTATTCCTACTTTTTCCCGTTGCTCTCTTAGCTTTACAATCATATCATTATTACAAGATAATTCCCAGCGATAAAGCCTTTTCAAAGTAGGATTATTCCTTAATTGCTCAATCTGTCCTTGAAACATACTTTTCACGAATGCAGGTAGTTTTTCACGGCTGGGATATTCAAGAGGGAAATTGATCCAAAAATCATGTTGCCGTATGTAAGCAGCCATAAGTCCCTCTACCGAACCAAAATAACGGTATATCAATATCTTTGAAACACCTGATTGGGTAGCTATAGCGTTAATGCCGATTTTCTCGAAGCCATCTTCGGCAATCATTTTACCGATAGTATCTAGCAACCGCTTTTCGGTAGCTTCCCGATCTCTTTCTCCTGTTATGCTTTTTCCTTTCATTTTACGCATTGTTACTATTTGGGAACAAATATATGTTACTTGTCGGAAACATGCAAATAATCTGCTTGGTAAATTTGCAGTGGTAGAAAGTTTTTTGCTATCAAGCCAATGCTGAACTTACTATGCCATCCTTAGACAGTTTAGAAAACGTCTCTTGATTCTTCTTTCATTTGCTGGTGAAAATAGAATCAACATGTTTTATGAACCATTAAAAGTAAAAGTATGGAGGTAGTAACCATTGAAAAAAGAACATTCTTGTATATCTGCGAGAGGTTTACGGAGTTTGCTAAACGGATAGAGAGTTTGTACAGCACTCATACGCAGAAAGTCGAAAACTGGCTGGATAGTCAGGAAGTATGCCTGTTGTTAGGCTTTAGTAAGCGAACTTTGCAGTATTATAGGAGTAGCGGAAGATTGGCTTATTCTCAAATCGGTAGCAAGATTTATTATAAATCTGCTGATATTGAAAAGATTATTTCAAACTGTGAAATAAAGAATCAATCACCCAAACAAATCATGCCTTATGAAAAGAACTAAAGAAGATTATCCGTCCTTCAACCTGTTCTCCATTGTTGGCACATGGGAAAGCATTAATCTGAATCCTACGGTTATCATCTACCGGAACGACAAAGATTATCTTCTCTCTATTATATATGTATCGGAAGCCACCAAACAGGCTTCACCCGCCACATATGAAATACATAAAGAAGGTAGCCTGTATTTTATCGCTCCTGCTCCTAAACGGATTTACATAGATTATGATCCGGTGAAAGATGTGCTTAACCTTTCATCGTTAGGCGATTATCTGCGTAACTAATCAATCAACCAGCTAGTCATTTTACTGATTAGCCATTTAGCAATCTTGAAATCAATATTTCAATAAAACAATCTTTCAATCATGGAACTAATAAATAAAGATACCCCGCAAGTCAAAGAATTTATTTCTTCGCTTGATTCGATGCTGAATGGCATTGAAGCTATTGTCAAGCACTACAAACCCCACCTGAACGGGGAACGCTTTCTTTCCAACCATGAAGTTTCTAAGAAACTGAATGTCAGTTTGCGAACCCTGCAAGAGTGGAGAGATACTGGATTAATCCCCTTCATCCAGATAAAAGGGAAAATCATATATCGTCAAAGTGATATTGATAAACTCCTGCAAAAGCATTACTTCGAAAGCTGGAAAGAATAATCTGCCACCCTCAAAATAAAGATACCCCACAAGTCAAAGAATTTATTTCTTCGCTCGATTCGATGCTGAACGGTATTGAATCTATTGTCAAGCATTACAAGCCCCACCTGAATGGGGAACGCTTTCTTTCTAATAATGAGGTTTCCAAGAAACTGAATGTCAGTTTGCGAACCCTGCAAGAGTGGCGAGATACAGGGCTAATCCCCTTTATCCAGATAAAAGGTAAAATCATCTATCGCCAGAGCGATATTGATAAGCTACTTCAAAAGCACTACTTTGAAAGCTGGAAAGAATAGTCTGCCAGCCTCGAAAACATTGTTTTTCGGAATTTAATTTGAATCATTGACTTTTCCAGTGAAGTATTTAGTCTGTGCAAGTCTTTTCCTAAAAATACGCTCGGAATGTAATGGAGAGGAAGATTTTTAGAAAAACCCGTAGGGCTCGGACTTGAACAGGCTAAATACGGAACTTACCTTTGTCAATGCTTCATATTGAGTTCTGGAAAACTTACTTTAAAAGAAAAGGATTGAGAAAATGAATTTTGAAAAGTAATTTATATATGGATATAGTAGCAATAGAAAGAGTTTCCTTCGATTCTTTTAGAAAGAAGTTGGAACAGATTATATCATTGGTAGATAATACTTCTTTGCATTCCTTTGATATGTGTATTGAGAAAGAATGGATAGAGGGTAGGACATTAGCAGCTTCCTTAAATATTCCTTTACGAACATTACAGTCTTTACGTGAGAGTGGCAAACTTTCTTTTTCGACTGTTGGCAAGAAGGTATATTATATGGTTGCCGAAGTACAAAAACTATTGGATTCAGGGAGAATAAAAGTAACCACTAAAGAATAATTACTTATGGATTTATACACGAATGAGGATAGCCAAGAATTATTGCAATCGTTAGATAGGGTTTTACCTTATATAGAATATGCATTGAAGAATAATAAGCCCATGTTTGATGGTGAACGGTATCTGACAAGTGAAGAACTTTGTTCTATTCTCAAAATTAGCCGTAGAACTTTACAGTATTATCGGGATGATGGCATTTTCCCTTTTATTCAACTTCCGGGCAAAGTGCTGTTCCGTGAATCGGATATTAGAAAGGTGTTGGAAGATAGGTTTCGTTCTGCCTATAATATAGAAGATTATCCTCTTTAGTTTTTAATGATGAAGTTAGAGAAACGGCTACCGTCCTAATGGATTGAGTAGCCGTTTTTTATCTTTAGGTGTTTTTAGTAGAGAAGCTCTCCCGCACATTCTGCATATCTCGGAGAATACTTTGATCTAATACTTTTGCGTATCGCTGCGTCATTTTTGTATTGGTATGACCGAGCATTTTGGCTACATTTTCCAATGATACATTATTAGCTAAAGCGACAACGGTCGAAAATGTATGTCGTCCGGTATGTGTGGTTAGATTCTTTTTAATACCGCATAAATCAGCAATTTCTTTCAAGTAACTGTTTAGCTTTTGGTTGCATGGAACGGGTAACAATGTTCCTTTCTTTTTCGCCAGTGGATGCCCTTCGTATTTTTCCAATATGGCTAAAGGTATATCCAAAAGAGGAATGTTACACATGACTTTAGTTTTCTGTCTTGCTTTCCTAATCCATAAATTCCCCTGATTATCAGATACAAGATGTTCTGCTTTTAATTCAGATACATCTATGAAAGCTAAACCCGTGAAGCATTGGAATAGAAAAATATCACGTACTAAATCTAAACGAGGAACATCAAAAACTTTGTTTTTCATAGTTTCTAATTCTTCTTTGGTTAGAAATTCTTTGTGTACTTCCTGCTCATGGAAACGGATGTTGATAAACGGGTCTTTTTCCATCCAATCATTCGCTAATGCCATGTTGGTGATTTTCTTCACTACCTTCATATAACGGATTACCGTATTTTCTTGCAAGTCTTTTTGAGCTTTCAAGAAGTGAATATAATCCTGAATGATAGCATGGCTTATTTCTTTCATGGGTATATCCTTTAGATGGTACTTTTTCAAAGCCATCTCTTTGAAATACCGTAAACAAGTATCAAACCGGGAGATAGTTACTTTGGCATAATCCTTGCCAATCAGTTCACGGCATTTGTCGTTATGTTCCTGAAAAACTTCAAAGAACATCAGGTGCTTTTCATCCAGTCCGAGGAAACGTCTTTTAATCTCCATCGGATTGATAAGCTTATTATCATCTTCTAAAATTCGATGAATATCATACAAACGTAGTCTTACCGATTCAATATAGCGGTTTACTTCTACAGATTTGGCATCTTTACCTGTACATCGTTCTTTGGCTTGCGACCAAAGTTCGGGCTTAATGGTTCGTTTTAGCTGTAATTCAGCTAATTGACCTTGAATTGTTATCCGCAACATGATAGGTGTTTCACCTGATTTTACTGTTCTTGTTTTGCGGATGAAGAACAGCACGTTGAAAGTCTGTCGTTTCATACTCTAAAAATTAATGTTTAAAGTTACTGAATCGTGCAGAATAGCAAGAATTAAACGATAAGACAATCAACGACTTACGGTACAATTCGTGGACACTTTTTTCGAGACTAAAATTGTCCACGATTTAGCACTACGGAAGTGCGTAATTCTGCTCAAAATATGCGGATTAGGGGAAAAAGAAAATCCCTGAAATGTTTAATTTTCAAGGATTTACCAAATTTGAAGTCTTTTAAAAGTGGTGCCACCAGGAATCGAACCGGGGACACAAGGATTTTCAGTCCTTTGCTCTACCAACTGAGCTATGGCACCTTTCTTTTATTTTGCGAATGCAAAGGTAGTGAAAGTTTTTTTATTCTGCAAGAAGTAGTGAAATAAAAATCATTGATATCTAATTACCTGGTTTATTATCAGCAATATACAAGATGAAAAATATTTTTATTTTAATTAAATAGAAAGGAGGAGAGGATTTATTAGTTGTCTTTGGTGGAATGTTAAATACAGCCTTTTGTATATAAGAAATACGTATCTTAAAATATTTAAAATACGTATTTCTGGAATCGGTGAAATAATAAATACTATTTCTGTAATAAAGGATTCCAACCTTGTGCTTTCAATTCGAATTCTTGTCCGTCTCGTGTTATTAGAGCACAACCTAATTCGGGTTTGGTGATATGTCCAATTAGGCGTACTCCTTCCATTTCGGATATTTTTTCGTGATCGGCAATAGGAACGGTAAAGAGTAACTCATAATCCTCACCACCGTTCATTGCACAGGTTGTGAGGTTCATATTGAATTCCTCTGCCATAACAGCTGTCTGATAATCTATAGGTATATGTTCTTCGTAAACACGACAACCGGCATTGCTTTGAGAACAGATGTGTAACAACTCGGAAGATAATCCATCGGAGATGTCCATCATGGAGGTGGGGGTAATATTGGCGGCAGCTAACTTTTCAATAATGTCTTTACGAGCTTCGGGTTTGAGTTGTCGCTCCAACAGGTATTCTTTGCCGGAGAAATCCGGTTGCGCATCTTGTTCGCCTTTGAATACTGCTTTTTCGCGTTCCAATAATTGCAGACCCATGTAGGCGGCACCTAAATCACCACTGACGCAGATTAGATCTGTTTCCTTTGCACCGTTGCGGTAGACGACTTTATCTTTATCCGCTTCTCCGATACAGGTGATGCTGATGGCAAAGCCCGTTAGAGAAGAAGTGGTATCTCCACCTACAATGTCAACGTGATATTGCTGGCATGCCAGGCGGAGCCCGGCATAAAACTCATCCATGTCTTCCACGCTGAAGCGTTTGGATAGGGCAAGTGAGACGGTAATCTGCTTTGGTGTTCCGTTCATCGCGTAGATATCGGAGAAGTTGACAATGGCGGATTTATATCCCAAATGCTTTAAGGGCATGTAAGTCAAGTCAAAGTGTACACCTTCCATAAGCAAGTCGGTTGTCACCAGTACTTGCTTTTCTGAAGGGTAGGAGAGGACGGCAGCATCGTCGCCTATTCCATATTTGCTTGATTCATTTTCTAATTTGATTCCCTCAGTGAGATGCTTGATGAGGCCGAACTCGCCAAGGGTTGCTATTTCTGTTCTCATAAAATCTAATTAATGATAAGATCCTTCCGATTTGAACGGATTAGGCACGATTGATAAGTTCACGCATGATGGTAGTCATTTTGGGTTGAGCAGCGTCGGCCGCTTTTTGGACTTCCTCATGTGATACTTCTACAATTTTCCCTTCTACTCCCAAATCGGTTACAACCGAGATTCCGAATACCTTAATTCCACAATGATTGGCTACAATTACTTCGGGTACTGTAGACATGCCTACGGCATCCGCCCCAAGAATGTGGAACAGCTTATATTCGGAAGGGGTTTCGAATGTTGGTCCTTGTGTGCCTATATAAACTCCTTGCTGTACTTTTATTCCTTTCTCTTTGGCTATCTCTTTCGCTTTACGAATCAGCTCCTTGTTGTATGCCTCGCTCATGTCCGGAAAACGTGGACCGTATGGGATGTTCTTTCCACGAAGCGGATGTTCGGGGAAATAGTTGATATGGTCGGTAATAATCATCAGGTCGCCTATTTCGAAATCGGGATTGGTGCCACCACTGGCATTGGATACGAATAATGTTTTAATGCCCAATTCGCGCATGACGCGCACCGGGAAGGTTACTTCTTGCATGGAATAACCTTCGTAATAGTGAAAACGTCCCTGCATTGCCATAATGTCTTTATTACCCAATTTACCGAAAATAAGCTTCCCGCTATGTCCTTCAACGGTTGATACAGGGAAGTTGGGGATGTCTTCGTACTTTATTTCATACTTCTCGGTAATTTCATTTGCCAGGCTGCCAAGTCCGGTACCCAGAATGATCGCCGTTTCAGGACTTGTGTGCATCTTTCCTTTCAGAAAAGCTGCCGTCTCTTGTATTTTCTCTAACATAGCCAATAATGTGTTGGTTAAAAATATCTTGTTGATTCTGTAATATTTCTACTTCAATGGGAAGAATGTAAATATATTTTTTTAGTTCTCTATCCATCACCGGATGATGTACCAGACGGGTGGCATCCTTTTCGGTGGTGATGATCAAGCGTTGTTCTCCCTTTAGTTTTTTGAACCGCTCTCTGATGGACTGTATATCGCGTTGACTGAAATTATGATGATCGTCGAATGCCAACAAGTCTATATGCGATGTATATTTCTCCAACTCTTGCATAATAGGGGCAGGAGAAGCAATTCCTGTGAGCAGTAGCACCTGTTCGTCTGCTTGCAAAGTGGATAGTTTTCTTTCTGTTTTTCCTGCTATTTCCGGAAATGCCGGCTGTAGGTTTCCATAGCGGAAAGCAGAAAAAAATAACATCTGATAAGGAAATAGGTTCAGCCTTTTTGTAATAATATTGAAATCTATCGGTTTTATGTCCGGAGGGCATTTGGTGACAATGACAATTTGTGCACGATTTTTCCCATGTACGGATTCACGAAGCAACCCTGCTGGCAATAATGCATCATCACAGAACAGACGGTGATAATCTGTCAGGAGGATGTTGAGACCGGCTTTAACATAGCGGTGTTGAAATGCGTCATCAAGCAGAACAACTTCTACCGGAGGATTATTCAATTTGCAAAGTTGTTCGATGCCATGACAGCGATTTTCGTCCACGGCCACCCGGATATCGGAGAATTTTGATTTTATTTGGTAAGGTTCATCGCCTATATTGCGTGCATCACTTTCGCCGGTAGATAATATGTAGCCTTTTGTATGGCGTTTGTATCCCCGGCTCAATACGGCAACCTGAAATTTATGACGAAGTAATTTTATCAGATACTCGGTGTGTGGCGTTTTACCGGTTCCTCCTACGGCAATGTTGCCGATACAGATGACAGGAACGTTAAAACTCTTTGACCGGAGATATCCCCAGTCAAAGAGTTTGTTTCTTAGGGTAACCCCTATTCCATAAAGGAATGAAATAGGGTATAGCCATTTATGTATCTTGATAAAATTTTCTTCCATGCAGAAAAGTTTACTTAATATTCAGTTCGAATGGAACGCGTGCCTGTATCATGGAGCGTTCGCTTAAATTCTTCAATAAACTGAAGTCTTTATAATAATCTCCTAATTTGCTTTTCAGGAGTTGAGATTCTACATAGCTTGTTGGTTGGGTGTCTAACAAAGAAGAGAAAAGATCTTTTTTGGCTGGATAAGCCACAACTGTATATCCTTCCAGATCAGCTTTCTTGACTGCAATGTCGAGTGCTTTGTCAATACCGCCCAGTTCATCTACCAATCCTAATTCTTTGGCTGTTTCACCGGTCCATACACGGCCTTCGGCTATTTTTTCGATTGCTTCTTTAGTCATGTGACGCCCTTCGGCACAACGGGTGACAAATGTATCGTATCCTTGCGTAATCATCATCTGCATTAATGCTTTTTCATCATTGTTGAATGGGCGCATGATGTTGCCGAAATCTGCAAATTTATTTGTTTTTACCACATCATAAGTCAATCCTACTTTATCAGTAAGTTCTTTTACATTGGGGACCATGCCGAAAATGCCGATGGAACCGGTAAGAGTAGTCGGTTCTGCTACGATTGTATCGGCTATGCATGAGATGTAATAACCGCCCGATGCTGCGTAGTCACCCATTGAAACGATAACCGGTTTTTCTGCTTTCAGTTCTTTTACGGCATGCCAGATCTGTTCGGAAGCAAAAGCACTTCCACCCGGAGAATTTACACGCAATACAACTGCTTTGACATCTTTATCTTCTTTCAACTTACGTAAATCGCGGATAACTTTATTACCGACAATTCCATCTTCAGAAGTGGCCGAACCTCCCTGATCTGTTATTTCACCTGATGCGTAATAGATGGCTACGATATTGCCGCTTTTGTCTTTCGGCACATTCTTTTTCACATTGATCATATCGCTTAGACCGAGAATAGGCAGACGGTCGTCTTTATCGATGTCAACCAGTTGTTTTAGATAGTCACGTACATTGTTTTTGTAGATCAAGGTGTCTGCCAGTCTGCAACTTACGCTCTCTTCCGCAGGATAGAACATGAGCATCCGGTCAGCATAAGCATTCAGTGAATCCGGTGAAATGTGGCGTGAAGCTGAAACCCCGTCCACTACTTGTCCCCAAATAGAACCGATGAATTCGGTAACTTGTTCGCGGTTAGCGGGGCTCATTTCCGTAGCGATGAAAGGTTCGACTGCCGATTTGTAGGTACCTACTTTGAATATTTGCATTTCAATGCCGACTTTCTGAAGTAAATCTTTGTAAAAAATCGGTGCAGATGCGATGCCTCGCCACTCAATCATTCCTTTCGGATTGAGCAGCACTTTGTCTGCTACACTTGAGAGATAATAAAGACCTTGTGTATATCCGTCACTATATGCGACAATGAATTTGCCACTTTCTTTAAAATCATTCAAGGCATTACGAATAGCTTGCAGGGACGCATAAGAGGAACTCAGACTGGAAGCCTGTATATAAATGCCTTTGATGTTTTCGTTTTCTTTGGCTTTTTTGATGGAAGATAGAATGTCATCGAGTCCGTAAACATTGGAGTCATCTCCTGTCAATGCCGAGAATATTCCCTCTAAGCTCTCTTGAGTACGTTCTACCAGTGTACCGTTAAGATCGAGCATCATCACTGAGTTTTTCTTGACGACTGTTTCCGTATCGGATGATGAAACGATTCCGAAAATCACTATGATGCCGATGAAGAACAGAACGATGCTTGACAGTATGATACCTGTAACTGTGGCAAGCGTAAATTTAAAGAAATCTTTCATTGTACTTATAGTTTTTTTATGCCAGCTCGTATTAAAGCTAACAAAGATAAATAATTGAGTTGATATTTATCCCATAAGTCGCATAGTTTTTTGTTTTGTCACAGTGAGGTGAGTGAAAAATGTGATAACTTAAGGAATTATAGAGCAAAAAAAGAGGGAATCGTCTTATCGCAGATTGCTCCCCCTTTCCCACTCTTTAAGAAACTACTACTTATTTCTTAAGAAAAGATTCTTTCATTTTGGCAATGTCATTCAAGTAATCCTGCAAATCTTGTTCGTGGTCTTCTTCTTCGGCCAGGATATGTTTGGCAATATCACATGTGGTATAGTCTTTTCCTTCTGTGAATTTTGCTATTTCTTGGTAACGAAGTATTGCACAACGTTCGGATGCTACATTCTGATTGAGTAAACTTACCGTATCAAATTGAGTTGGGGTGTCATATTTGCATCTGGCCAATTCGAACCATTGTTTTGGGTCGAGAACCGGAGTTCCTTCCAATTCTATAATACGATCAGCGATTAACTGTGCGTGTTGGCGTTCTTCTTCGGCATGTTCTTCGAATTCACCTTGTACGCCGGTACGCATAGCACCTTCAACGACTAATGCGCCTACCCAATATTGATAGTATGCCAACCATTCTTCAGACAATGCAGCATTAAGCTGTTCAATTAAACTTTTTACATCGAGCTTACCTTGCAGGATTTTCACACTTTCTTTAGCCATAATTTTAAAGTTTAGGTTATAAATATTAAGTTGGTTATTCAACAATGCCGAAAATCTTTTGTTTCGGGATAAATCTGATTTAACAAAAGTAAATGGTCGAAGAATGGCTGTGGTTGGTTGGATGATAATTTGTTTGTTTGAACAGATTAAATTTCTCTTACCTGTTTCCAATGCATTCAACATATCTTTTACTTCCTCTTCTATTCTTTTCTTTTTTTAACATAGTTAATTTCTTTTTCCTGATATTCTTTGCTCTCTTCTAAGTAATTAATTTCCTGATTGCAGGAATACGTATTCTTGCGCGTAGAGAATTGATTTTAACATGGCCTTAAAATCCATTCCTTGTCCTTGGTTATCCGTATCCCTTTTCTTGCTGAAATTCTCCCTTATATGATTGATATATGCCCTTTTGTCTTTTGTCCCTTGTTTCTTTTCGGAATCATTCGGCCTTTCCTGTTTCCGGAGCCTTTTTGCCCGTATTTGTTCATTCGTCAACTTAAACTCCCGCTCTTCTTCTCCTTTATGGTATTTTCCCGGTAAAAGCACGCCTTCCCTTTCTTTTCCCATTCCTTCCTTTTATCCCCTCCTGTATCCGGCCTCCAT
>NZ_HF991112.1:979-21223 GCF_000432295.1 Bacteroides sp. CAG:189 | reverse complement strand
TATCTGTACAAAATGTTTCGGGTACTTTTGGTACTGCTCCTAAAATACGGGTACGTGGAGCAACCTCTATTTATGGTAACTCTAAGCCATTATGGGTTGTGGATGGGGTAATTATGGAAGATGTGGTCGATGTCAGTACTGATGATTTGTCGTCGGGTGATGCTGTTACATTAATCAGTTCAGCTATATCGGGGCTTAGTGCCGATGATATAGAGAGTTTTCAGATTCTGAAAGACGGGTCGGCAACTTCGATCTATGGTGCCAGAGCGATGGCGGGTGTGGTAGTTATCACAACTAAACGAGGACAGGCCGGACTAAGCAGTATCAATTATACCGGAGAATTTACTTATCGTATGATTCCGCATTATTCAGAATTCAATATAATGAACTCCCAGGAACAGATGGATGTATATAAGGAGATGGAGGACAAGGGATGGCTACTGTTTTCCGAAACTGCCCGTGCTTCCAACAGCGGTATATATGGCAAGATGTATCAGATGATAAATACCTACGATTCCAATACTGGTGGTTATTTGTTGTCCAATACTCCTGAGGCACGATACGCATATTTGGGAGATGCAGAAATGCGCAATACGAACTGGTTTGATATCCTTTTCAATAAAAATATAGCTCAGACACACTCTGTCAGTATTTCTACCGGTTCGGAAAAGGCGAAAATGTATGCTTCGCTTAGTCTTTATAATGATCCGGGGTGGACAAAGGCAAGTTCGGTAAATCGGTATACGGCAAATATGAATGCTTCTTTTAATTTGTCGGATAAATTGAGTGCTCTGATTTTAGGAAGCGGTTCTTATCGTAAACAAGTAGCTCCCGGTACATTGAGTCAACAACTGGATGTGGTGAACGGACAGGTAAAGCGCGATTTTGATATTAATCCTTACAGCTACGCTCTGAATACTTCAAGAACTTTGCAGTGTACGGATGAAAATGGAAAATACGTGTATTACACTCGTAACTATGCTGATTTTAATATTCTGCATGAATTGGATAATAATTATATTGACTTGAATGTGGCGGATCTTAAATTCCAAGGTGAATTGAAATGGAAACCTGTGAGAGGGTTGGAGTTGAGTGGATTGGCTGCCATCAAATATTCTTCTACCGGGCAGGAACATAATATAAAGGATCATTCTAACCAAGCTGAATCTTATCGCGCTATGGGAGACGCCACTATCCGTGACAGTAATCCGCTACTGTATACTGATCCCGATCAGATCAATTCATTGCCTGTCACTATTCTTCCGGAGGGCGGTATCTATACCCGTACGGATTATCGTATGAAAGAACTTGATGTACGTGCCACAGCTACTTACAATACCAGTATCGATAATACACATATTATCAACCTTTTCGGAGGTTTTGAAAATAGTTCTATAGACCGTACCCGGAGTTGGTTTCGTGGATGGGGATATCAATATGACAAGGGAGGTACTCCTTTTTATGATTATAACGTATTTAAACAGGGGAAGGAAGAAAATACCAATTATTATACCAATGAGGCAACTTACACTCGCAGTGTAGCTTTCTTTTTCATGGGAACTTATTCTTATAAAGGTATATATACTCTGACGGGAACTGGGCGTTACGAAGGTACGAACCGTTTAGGAAAGTCGCGTTCGGCACGTTGGTTACCTACTTGGAACGTGGCCGGTGCATGGAATGTACACGAAGAAAAATTCTATTCAAATTTCACAAATCCGGTTTTGTCGCATGCCACATTGAAGGCATCTTATAGCTTGACTGCCGATCGGGGACCTGCTTTTGTGACTAATTCGCAGGCTATCCTCAACAGTTACTCACCTTGGCGTCCTTCGGCCAGTGTTACAGAATCGGGAATGCGCATTACCGAACTTGAAAATAGTGAGCTCACTTATGAAAAGAAACATGAGTTTAATGTGGGTATCGATTTAGGTTTCTTAAAAAATCGTTTGAATCTTGCCGCCGATTACTACCGGCGCAATAATTTTGACTTAATCGGAGTAATCAATACCCAGGGAGCCGGTGGGACAATCGCTAAATATGCTAATATTGCTTCGATGAAATCATCCGGTATCGAATTGACGATTTCAAGCAAGAATATGAGGACCAAAGATTTTAGTTGGAATACCGATTTTATCTTTTCTAAAACGAAGAATGAGATTACCGATCTGAAATCACATGCAAATGTACTGAGCTTGATTTCCGGTAACGGATTTGGTCGTGAGGGATATCCGGTGAGGGGACTCTTTTCGATACCTTTCGCAGGGTTAACCGAAGATGGCTTGCCTACCTTTATTAATCAGGATGGGCAAAAAACAATTTCAAGTTTTAATTTTCAGGAATATGAAAAGTTGGATTTTCTGAAATATGAAGGTCCTACCGATCCTACCATTACCGGAAGTTTTGGTAATATTTTGACTTATAAGAATCTGAAGTTGAATGTATTCGTTACTTATTCTTTTGGAAACGTAATTCGTCTGGATCCCGTTTTCAGTAACGCTTATTCTGACTTGGATGCTATGCCTAAAGAGTTTAAGAACCGCTGGATGAAAGCAGGAGATGAAAATGTTACTAATATACCGACTATTGTAAGTACACGAATGAATCAGCAATATGCTTATTTGAATATGGCATATAATGCTTATAATTATTCGGATGTACGTATTGCCGACGGTGGTTTTATCCGGTTGAAAGAGATATCTCTTTCTTATGATCTTCCGGCTAAAGTGATTAACTTCTTTCGGTTGAATAAGTTACAACTTAAACTACAGGCAACTAATCTTTGTTTGCTGTATGCCGACTCAAAGTTGAACGGGCAGGATCCGGAGTTTTTCCGTTCCGGTGGTGTATCTACCCCCGTACCTAAGCAATTTACATTTACAGTCAGATTAGGATTATAAAAAACATAAATGAATTGAATATGAAACTGAAATATATAATACATACTTTTGTCGGATTGGCTTTCTTATGGATGAATACTTCCTGTGACAGTTATCTGGATAAATTGCCTGACAACAGAGCTAATCTGGACTCAGAAGATAATATAACGGATTTATTGGTATCGGCTTACCCTACCGTTTCTATTTGTATGTTGGGAGAAACCTCATCGGATAATATAAAAGACAATGGGGTGAACTATGGAACTTTGAGTCAAGTGGTGGAGGAGTATTACAGATGGGAATCTTCTACACAAAAGAGTATAGATTCGCCTACACATTTATGGGAAGGATATTATGAGGCTATTGCTGTGGCTAATCAGGCTTTGGAAGCCATCGAAAAATCGGACAATGCAGGCGAGTTGAATGCACAACGTGGAGAAGCTTTACTATGCCGGGCATACAGTCATTTTATGCTGGTCAATGTTTTTTCACAGGCTTATAATGAACAGACAAGTGATACTGATTTAGGAATACCTTACGTAAAAGAACGGGAAACGATTGTTAGCAAGAATTATGATCGAGGTACTGTGAAATCTGTTTATGAGAATATTGCACAGGATATTGAGGAGGGGATAGGGCTTATTGATGATGATCTTTATTCTGTGTCCAAATATCATTTCAATAGTAAGGCGGCCAATGCTTTTGCGGCGCGTTTCTATCTCTATTATAGAAAGTACGATAAGGTAATAGAATATGCAGATAAAGTATTAGGTGATTCTCCGGTAAGTCTGTTGCGCGATTATTCTTCCTATCCGTCGCTTTCTTCTTACTTTGAAGTTGGGAATCAATATATAAAGGCAGAAGAGGGGAGCAATTTGCTTTTGCAGACTGCGGTATCGGCTTATGCCCGTATGACCGGAGTTTATAAGTCGTATCGGCGTTATGGGCATCCTATTGCTAAAATGCTGGAAACATTGTTAAGTGCCGGTATTTGGGGAAATGAGCGTTCACTGAAATATTTTGATAAGCTATTCGGTACTCAGGAATATGGATTGGTATTTCCAAAACTGATAGAATATTTCGAATATACTGATAAGGTTGCCGGTATCGGCCAAGCACATATTGTTACTACTGCTTTTACTACCGATGAACTTTTACTTTGCCGTGCCGAAGCATTTATCTACCAGAAAGATTATGATCGTGCTGTAGCCGATATACAAGCTTGGTGTGATACACATGCTTCAGGTACAACTGTTTCACGTTCTGCAATCAATCAGTATTACGGCAGTCAGGCTACAGAAAGGACAAAAAAAGATTTACATCCGAAATTTGTTATTGAAAATGGGGAGCAGCTTAATTTTGTTAATTGTATATTGCATCTACGGCGAATAGAGACTGTTCATGAGGGTTTGCGGTGGTTCGATATCAAACGTTATGGTATTGAAGTTACACACAATATCAGTGGTGGTAACGAGGATGTTTTGAAAGTGGATGATTTGAGAAGGGCCATCCAGATACCTACAGATGTGATCGGTGCAGGGCTTACTCCCAATCCCAGGTAGAAGATTTATTGAATGATACAAAAGAAATATATGAATATGATACGAAATTTGAAATACGCAATCCTTTATTCATTTCTGTTCATGGTGTTTGTGCCATTTTTTACTTCGTGTGGCGAAGATGATTTGGAAGACAGTAAATTCAGGAAAATGACTGTTGAACGAAATGAATTCGATAATTGGTTATTGGCGAATTATGTGCAACCATATAATATTGATTTAAAATATCAACTCGAGGATATCGAGACTGATATGAGTTATAATCTGGTGCCGGCTGAATTGGATAAAGCGAAAGAGATGGCTAAATTAATTAAGCATCTTTGGCTGGGAGCTTATGATGAAGTATGCGGTGAAGTTTTTATGAAACAATACGGACCGCGTATTATTAATTTGATCGGTTCTTCGGCTGTCAATCCGGATTCAAAGACAGAGGTATTGGGTACTGCCGATAAAGGGCTCAAGGTTACCTTGTACAAAATCAATTCACTGGATAAAACCAATATAGAGCTTTTGAACTTATATTATTTCCGTACGATGCATCATGAATTTGCTCATATTTTGCATCAGACTAAGAATTATCCTACTGAATTTAATGAGATTTCTGTAAGTAATTATTCTCCTACGGGATGGATGAATCGTACTAATGAGCAAGCCCAGCGTATGGGATTTGTAGGTAATTATGCCAGTAGTGAGGCACGTGAGGATTTTGTGGAGGTGATTGCCAACTATCTGACTCGTACGGATGCCGATTGGAACGAAATACTTCGTCAGGCTACTTTTACAGATCAAGAAGCCAAAGACGAATTACCGGATAAACAGGATACCGGTACCGGAAATGGGAAAACGGTCATTCTTTCTAAGCTGAAAATAGCTCGTGAATGGTTAAAAACAGCTTGGAATATTGATATAGATAAATTGAGAGAGGCTATTGCAAGACGTTCAACGGAACTTGATTCACTTTGATAATTGTACCCGATATGAAAAAGATACTATTTATTTTGATTAGCATAACTCTTTTCTTCTTAGGCTCATGTACAGGTGAAGAAAAAGATATTTATGATGGAAATTCAAATGAACGCCTTACGGAAGAAGAAAAAGCATGCCGTGAGGATCTTCAGGAAGCGGAAAACGGGTGGATAATGGAGTATTTTCCCAATGCTTCACAGTATGGAGGATATCAGTTGCTTGTGTCGTTTGACGAGGACGGCATGGCCACGTTTTCTGCAGAGAAAGCGGTGAGTGGAGACAATACCCGGAAAGAATCGGGCATGTATACATTAAAACATGAAAATGGCATTTTATTGTCATTTGACACATATAATAGGATTTTTCATCAGTTTTCCGACCCTCAATCGGATGGAATAGGATTCGGAGGTGATTACGAATTCTATGTTATGGAGCATACTTCTGACCATATTGTACTCAAAGGTAAAAAGACCTATCAGAGAGTGGAATTGCATAGGTTATCTACAGATGTATCTTGGAGCGAATATTTGTCCAAAATCGATAAGATGGCGACTTTGGTAGATACCAAATATTTGGATATGACTTTGAATGGAAAGCCTGTGAGTATGTTAGCTAAGAGCTCATTTGCACGTTGTTTCAATTTGTCTTATACGACTGACGAAGCAGTTGAGACTCATGTAATGTCGTTTGTACTCACAGTTGAGGGAGTACAGTGTGCCCAGCCTGTCACTATCGGAGGGGTTACTGTTGATCATTTTATTTGGGACGATACTACTCAAAAACTTGTCTATAAGGATGATGAAAATACAATAGAAATAGGGACTCTTTCGATTAACCGTATTTTTAACCAGACAACGGATACTTGGTATTTTGCAAATAAGCGCAGTAGTACTCGTTTTCGTCAGTTATGGAACAGTATGGTTTATATAATGAATAGTGATTTTAACACCGAGTTCAATGATTTCTATCTTGGCTTATATGCCAATCCGTTTGAACCCGAAGAGAATTATCAGGCCGTTTTGGCTGTTTGTCGGGATAATATCGGTAGTGTGTATACAACTCAGTATGAAATAGTGGAAGGAACCACTGACCATATCCGTATCCTGTGGAAGGGCTATGCTATGAGTGCACAATATTATTATAAAGCTTATGAACCGTTACTTACTTTCCTCTCTAAAGAAGGAGAAAATGAGTTCATTATCGAAGCGGATAATAATATTTATCCTCAAGAGCTAAAATTCACAAAAGTGTCTAATCCCAATCATTGGTTTATTATTTCAACGAAGCAGGAAGCTCATTAATAACAAGAACCCACATACCAAAAGAAATGAGATAATTTCTTTTTTGAGAATAAACAGTGTGCGGTTATTGGAATTCAAACTGTACCAACAAAGTCATAGAACTTGTGTTTTGTTTTGGTACAGTTTTTGTATATATGAAATAGTATTAAAATATTATATAAAAATGGCTTCCTTGTTCGTCCGCCGACGAGGAAGCCATTTAACACAAAAACTAAACTAGACTTAACTAAACTATTCTATTCTCAGAGTTTCACAACTCCTTTTCTGTTCGGTACAAAGATATGTATTTATTATTTATTAAACAAACAGGAATAGACAAATCGGCGTTTTTTACCGATAAACGACTCTTTTTTCAACTTCTTTCATCAAGAAAGGCTTGAAAAGGCTGTTTGTAACTGTCACTGACAGGAATATAGGTCTTGTCAAAAACAATTCGACCACGATCTATAATGCGTATTTTGTCTTTTTGTACGATGAACGAACGGTGTACCCTCATGAAACGGTTGGGAGGGAGTAATTCTTCCATTGCTTTCATACTCATTAATGAAAGGATGGGCTTCGGTTGGTCTTCTGTATATATTTTAATGTAATCTTTTAATCCTTCAATATAGAGAATCTTTTTCAGTTCCACCTGGATGAGTTTATAATCGCTTTTTACGAAAATACTTTCAATCTCTTCAGGCTTCTGTACAAGCTCGAACCATTGTAATGCTTTATTGGCAGCTTGTAGGAAATCTACATAAGAGATTGGTTTTAACAGATAGTCAAGGGCATTTACACGATAACTGTCAATAGCATATTGATTGAAAGCAGTGGTAAATATGATGCGGGTATGGCTGTCTACCATTTTAGAGAATTCCAGACCGTTCAGTTCGGGCATTTGGATATCGAGAAAAAGAAGATCGACAGAATTGCCCGGTAATTCTTTCATCGCTTGTACTGCACTGGAATATTTACCAGCCAGCGCGAGAAATGGAGTTTTATTGACATAACTCTCCAATAAATCAAGAGCCAGAGGCTCGTCGTCTACGATAGCACAATTTAGAGTCATAATTTTAGTGGTTAGAGAGATTAGTGATGAGTGGATTAGTGATATTCACTCATCACTACTTTAATCACTAATTTCGATGAATACTCTTTTTTATCTTTACTTGTTCCGCGTTGCCATTGATAACGCCCCGGATAGATTAATTCCAGTCTTTTACTTACTTGCTCCAATCCGATGCCCGAACCACTTTTATCTGTTTCGGCTTTGGGATGATAGCTATTGGTAATTTCACATTTCACTTCGCCGTTGCCTTCAGAAAAAGAAATGCGTATAAAACTGGGCTCTGTGGGAGAGATGCCATGTTTGAATGCATTTTCTATAAGTGAAATAAAAATTAGGGGGGCTATTTCTGTCCGGTTATCCGGAGCGATATCGATATGTGTTTCTACGGTCACATTAGAAGAAAGACGAATGCGCATTAATTCTATATAATTGCGTATAAAGTCCATTTCTTTTCCTAATGAGACGTAGGTCTGTTGGTTATCATATAATACGTGACGGAGAAGTTTACTCAGTTCTTGTACGGCTAATTGCGCTTTGTCTGTATTGAAAGCAATAAGTGCATAAATATTATTCAGGGTGTTGAGTAGAAAATGTGGATTCAATTGATTTCTTAAGTTCTTCAATTCAGCTTCAGTACGGCTCTTTTCGGCTTCACGACGGGCATCTTCTACTTGTCCCCAGCGAATACTCATTTTGATTGCTGCGGACAGTCCGATGGTAAGTACCATTGAGAACATATCCCGAACAAAGAAAATCCAACCAGGAGGCAGATCTTTACGGGGAGCTTTCGGTGGAGTATTGCCAAAAAGGACGCTTTGCCATAGATGAAGACCGCCACTCATAAGTATGATCAACGCGAGGTTGAGCAACATATATTCTCGGATGCGTCCACTGAATAAATATCGGGGTATAAGCAAGAAGTAATTGAGATAGAATACTATAAAAAAGGAGAGGGAGACTCCGCTATGGCGCAAGTATCCCATCCAGTCAATTGCTTCTCCTCCGCGATTGATGATAAAAAACGGAAATCCGAATACAATCCCCCAACCGATGACATGGGTCAGGACTTCGGCAAACCGAATGTGGTTGTTGGTATATTGTTTCATAATGTGCAAAGATAATAAAAATCACCTGTTATTCGTATCGGATCGCTTCTATCGGATCGAGGTCGGCAGCTTTCTTAGCCGGATACCATCCGAAAAATACACCTGTAATGGTACATACGGCAAACGATAGGAAAACACTCCAAGGCTGTATAAAGATAGGCCAGTGGGCTACACTTTTTACAATCCAACTGGCACCGCAGCCGATAATGACTCCGATGATACCTCCTGTGATACTGATCAGAATGGCTTCTATAAGGAATTGGCTGAGGATATCGATTCCACGTGCACCGACTGACATGCGAAGACCGATCTCCCGTGTGCGTTCTGTAACAGATACATACATGATATTCATAATGCCGATACCGCCTACTACCAGAGAAATGCCGGCAATGCAGGCTAATAGGGTTGTCATTAAATCGGTGGTAGAATTCAGCATGGTACTGAGCTCTTGCTGGCTACGGATGGTGAAATCGTCTTCATCCGAATCCTTCAGTTTATGTTCACGACGCAAAATTCTGGTTATCTCTTCCGTTGCATAGTCGGTCATGTCTTCCGAAAGGGCGGATGCATAGATACCTTGCAAATAGGTTACGGCAAGTAGACGCTTCATGACCGTTGTGTAAGGTGCCAGTACGATGTCATCCTGATCCATACCCATAGAATTGTATCCTTTGGATTTTAAAACTCCGACAACACGGAAAGGGATTTTTCCAAAACGGATGACACGTCCTACGGGATCACTTCCGTCGGGGAATAGGTTATCTACAATGGTTTTCCCGATTATGCATACTTTTGCGGAACTTTGTATGTCTGCTTCCGTAAACATCTCTCCGTTTTCAATTGTCAGTTGCCGGATACTTAGATAATCCAGTCCTACTCCATTGACAGATGACGGGTAGTTGTTGTTACCATAGACAAGTTGCCCTGAAGAAGAGACATTAGGGCTTATGCCGGCCAGATAGTTGGACTCATCGCGTAACTTTTCGTAATTTTCCAACTTCAACGTTTGCATTTCTGAAGCATCCCGACGTACCCCTCCACGCATGTCGCCACCAGGATGTATCATAATCATATTCGATCCCATTTCAGCAATTTGCGTCTGGATACTTCGTTTCGAACCTTGTCCGATGGCCAGCATGGTGATAACCGAGGCAACGCCAATGATTATTCCAAGCATTGTCAGGAAAGCCCTTAGTTTATTGTTGGCTAATGCCCGGAGGGCTATTTTGAATAAATTGGTTCCATTCATTTTGTTTATAATTAGGCAATTAACGATTAAACGATCTAAAGACCGGGAGATTTACGGTTAGACGATCTAAATGCCGGGGAGATTTACGATTAGACAATTTACGATTTACGATTGAGGTTACTTTAGAAAATGGCTAATTGGAGAAATGGTATACTTTTCATCAACAAGCCATGAATAAAAGTATTTCCAATCGTAAACAGTAAATCGTCTAATCGTACATCTTCGGATCGATCATCTTCTTATTCCTCCTCCGGCAGTGGCAAAGCTGCCAATGCTTCTGCGGCCGATTGGATGTTCTGATTGGCAGTATCTTCTTTGATTTGTCCGTCACGAAGGACGATATTCCGACTGCTGTATTGAGCTATTTCCGGATTGTGGGTTACAAAGATGATCGTGCGCCCCTCTGCATGTAATTTCTGAAAGAGTACAAGGATTTCGAATGAGGTGCGTGTATCAAGGTTACCCGTAGCTTCGTCCGCTAATATTACAGCAGGATTATTGACCAAAGCGCGGGCAATGGCTACACGTTGCATCTGTCCGCCGGACATCTGGTTGGACTTATGTTCCAAACGATCCCCTAATCCTACGGCTTGTAATGCTTCGATGGCACGGCGCCGACGTTCTGAAGCGCTGACGCTTGCATTATACATCAAAGGAAGTTCTACATTTTCTACGGCAGTCGTTTTCGGCAGCAGATTATAGCTTTGAAAGACAAATCCGATTTTACGGTTTCTCAAGATGGCACGTTGAGGTTTGCTCATCGTGCGTACGGAAATGCCATCGAGCAGGTATTCACCGCTACTCGGAGTGTCGAGACAACCCAATGTATTGAGCAGGGTCGATTTTCCCGATCCCGATGTACCCATAATGGTCACAAACTCTCCTTCGTTGATGGTAAAAGAGATGCCGCGTAAAGCATGGACGGTTTCTTCTCCTACTTGGAAGTTTCGTTTGATGTTATGTAATTCGATTACTTTTTTTTCCATAATTGGTCATTGTTTAATATGTCGATATGCCGGTTGTCATTACATGTGTGAATGAAATTGGGTAATCAACCGGCATATTAGCACATTATTTCTTTTTTCCTCCCGGACGTCCCGGCATGAAAGGACTTTGCTCCTTGTTCTCTCCATTATTCTCTACCATCGGTTGTGACTCGTTATCTGTACCGAGATTGGCTTCGTTTATAACTTGAGTGCCTTCACTTATGCCACTGGTGATTTCTGTTTTGATACCATTACTGATACCTATTTGTACCGGATGGGCCGTGAACGTATTTCCTTCTTTTGTCCATAGTTTATGTTCGCCTTCACAATCTTTTACAATATCTTGCGGGCTGATTAAAGGAACTTCCGGCGTAAAACGTAATGCTCTGGAAGGCACACTGAGCACTCCTTGTTTGTCGAGAGTATAAATAGTAATGTTGGCAGTCAGGCGGGGTTTAAGTTTCAGATCGGGGTTCTGTGCAGAGATGACTACTTCATAAGTGATCACGCTTGTGGTCGTACTGGTTGTACTGCTGGTTGTACTGCTACTGCTGCCCAAACGGATTTGTGTTACACGCCCCTCGAATACATCATTGGGGTAAGCATCTACCGTAAAACTTACGCGCTGTCCTTCTTCTACACCGCCTATGTCAGCTTCGTCTACATCGGCTACTACCTGCATTTGGGTTAAATCGGCGGCGATAGTAAAGAGGGTCGGTGTCTCGAAGCCGGCAGCTACCGTTTGTCCTTCTTCTACCGCCCGGTCGATGACTACACCGTCGATAGGGGAGGTGATGGTGGCATATGACAGATTACGTTCGGCCTTTGCCAGAGCTGCTTTACTGCTATCAAACTGACTTTTGGCCTTTTCAGATACATAAAGTGCCTGTTCATAGTCAGTATCGCTGATAAGTTGTTTCTCATGCAACCCCTTGCTGCGTTCATAATTCTTTTTCTGATACTCGTATTCTGCTTTGTTTCCGTCGTAAGTAGCTTGTGCGGATGCCAGTTCGCTTTGAAGGGTGACTTTATCCATTTCCGCAATGAGTTGCCCTTTGCTTACTACTGAGTTATAGTCGGCATATAGCTTGTCTATGATACCTGAGACTTGTGTACCGACTTCTACTTCTGTTACCGGTTCGATAGTTCCCGTAGCAGTTACGGAATTGGAGATGTCGCTTTTGCTTACGGTAACAGTGGTATACGAAATCTTGTGTTTGGCTTTCGAACCACTGAATATCCATATTGCACCACCTGCCACCACTATTATAACGATAGCGATGAGGATAATTTTCTTCTTGTTCATATGGTTTATATTATATTTATTATTTACTGTTTTTTCTCTACCGATAATGCCTGATTAAACTTTGCATTATTGTTGCTTTATAACTGAATTTCTTCTCCTTGATAGAACTTCAACAGTTGTGCATTCAATATCGCCATGTATTTGGCTTGAAGTGTTTCTTGCTGTGCGCTGAGGAGATTGTTTTTTTCGGTCAGTAATTCTACCGTATTTTTCATGCCCATGTTAAACTGCTCGCTTACCAGTTCATAACTGGTTTGTGTACTGCGCAGTTTCTCTTGGGCAGCTACATAACGCTGTTGGGCGGTGTTGGCATCCAGCCAGAGACCCTCGATTGCCTTATACAGATTTTTTTGTTCATCCAACAAGTTGAGCATGCTGGTTTCACGTTGAAGTTTGGCTTTTTGTACGGCACTTTTCGTTTGGCGGTTATTAAAGATGGGGACGCTCACGGATACTCCGATAGAGTTGTTCCATCCGTTTTTCACTTGCTGGGCGAAAGTATAGTCCGAACCGCTTGTATTGGTTGTGCCGATACCTGCACTCAGACTGATACTGGGCATATATCCTGCACGGGCTATATCGATGTTGAGCTCCGACGCTTGTACATTGAGTCTGCTTGATTCTATTTCCGGACGCAGGGCAAGAGCAGCTTGGTATACATCTGTTTTGGTGGGTAGCGGAGATAGTACATTACTGTCCTCTAATGTAGGCAGATAGAGGTTCATTTCTTCCTCACCGTCCAACTCAAGGAGTTGTTTAAGCTGTAGTTTGTAATCTTGCAGACTGGACTGTGCAGTAACAAGCTGATAGCGGTCGGTACTGACCTGTGCTTCCAGTTGTGCCAGATCTGCTTTGGAGATGCTTCCGGCAGCAAAGAGTTCTTTGCCGCGTTCGTATTGCGCCTGGCTCAGAGCAAGGGTAGATTCGTTCACCTTAACCGATTCAGCAGCATAAAGTATCTGTACGTAGGTTTGGGTGATTGTCTCTTCAATATCATTCTCCGAGGTTGCTACGTCCAGTTCAGCTGCACGATTGTTTAACTTTTCCTGTTCGATGGTCTTGAGACGCTTGCTGCCGTTGTAAACAGTCCATTGGGCATTTAGTCCATACGTTCCGTTGTAACTGGTTTTACTGTTGTTACGGATAATTTCCGATCCGCTTACAGTACTGCTCGATTCCTGATACGGACGGTTCACCATGTTTTGGCTCGTTGAGAATGAGAGGTTAGGAAAGAGTGCCGCTTTAGCTGTTTTCACATCGACTGCGGTACTTTCTGCCGTGATACGGCTTTTGCGCAAGGTAATGTTTTGTTCCAAGGCATAATCGATGCAGTTCTGTAGCGTCCATTCGTCAGGGAGCTGCTGAGAGCCGTTCTCTACTGTTTGTTCTGTGGCAGGAGTTACAGAAATATCCATAGCCGGATTGTCTTGTGCCCGGAGAATATTACCGCTTATGCTACTGCCGGTTACGCAGAGTGTTATCACTGTCAATCTTCTTACATTTATCATATTTCTTACAGTTTATTATTCTTTTTGACGTATGCGAAGGTACGTACCTATAATAACTGCTGCAAAAATGATAGACGTTGGGGAAAATTTCGACGCTGAATGAGGTTTTTATGTCGATAAGAGAGCGCGAGACCTTACCGGAAAAGATAACGGTTATGAAACCGTATTTTTCATTTTTCTGGTATAGACCGTCAGGATGATGATTGCGGTAATGAATGCCAGTCCGTCTGCTACGGGCATGCTTATCCAGATACCGTTCAGGCCATACCAACCGGGGAATATCAAAAGTCCCGGTAAGAGATATACCAACTGTCGCGAGAGCGAGAGGAAGATACTGATTTTAGCTTTTCCGATACTTTGGAAAAAGTTGGAAATCACAATCTGAGCACCTACCAGAGGGAACATCAGAATACAAATACGCAAACCTGTTGCCGCCATATTTATCAGTTCTTCACTATCGGTGAAAATGGCCGAAACCGCATGCGGGAACAGTTCACAGATGATAAATCCGCTACTGGTGATCAGTACCCCGACAATAATTCCCAATCGTAACGTATGTTTTACGCGATCTTGTTTTTGCGCTCCGTAGTTGTAGCCGATAATCGGCTGCATTCCCATTGTCAGCCCCATGACAATCATTACATAAAGCATTAATAGCCGGTTCATGATGCCATAGGCACCGATTGCCATGTCACCGCCGTATTTTTGTAAACCGTTATTGATGATGATAACGATTACACAAGCGGTGACATTCATGGCGAAGGGCGACATGCCAATAGAAAAAATGCTTCCTACGATGCGCTTCTTCAATCGCCAGAATCCGTGATGGAAGTGTACGAAGCTGTTTTTACTGCGGAAGTGTTGCACTACCCATACCATTCCTATAAATTGAGAAACAACGGTTGCCATAGCGGCACCACGGATTCCCCAGTGAAAATGGAAGATGAAAATAGGAGCTATAATGACATTTGCCAAAACAGTGACCAAGGATGTCAGCATTGCCTTTTTAGGATATCCGGTGGCACGCATCACATTGTTCAGGCCTATCATGGTATAAGTGACGGGGGTTCCCAACAGAATAACTTGCATGAAGTCGCGTGCATACGGGAGAGTTGCCGGACTGGCGCCGAAGAAGTTTAATATCGGATCCAGAAAAAGGAAAGCGATTCCTCCGAATACTACCGAGTTGATAAGGCACAACATCAATGTGTTTCCTAATACCTCCGTAGCTCCGTCTATATCTTTCTGACCCAGTCGGATGGATGAAATAGTGGCACCACCGGCGGATATAAGTACACAGAAAGCCACTACAAGGTTCATTAACGGGAAAGTGATAGCCAGTCCGGAAATAGCCATGGCACCTACACCATGTCCGATGAAGATGCTGTCTATTATATTATAAAGAGAGGTAATGGTCATTCCGATAATAGCGGGAATGGAATATTGCAATAGGAGTTTCCCAATCTTTTCGGTTCCTAAGATACGTGGATCGGTTTGCTGTGCCATATGTCGGTTCGTTACAGTTTTTTAAGTGGTGCAAAGGTACGAATTATTTGTCTTATCCGTCGATTATTCTGAACTTTGCATCCGAGTTAATACAACGTTTAACGTTTAAAGGTAAAAGAAAGTTTATATGGACACTACGAAAACAATTGCCGCATTATTTGATTTTGACGGCGTTATCATGGACACAGAACTGCAATATACCATCTTTTGGAATGAGCAGGGAGAGAAATATCTGCATGTGAAGAATTTCGGCCCGGGTATTAAAGGACAGACTCTGACACAGATTTATGATAAGCATTTTGCAGGAGAACTTGTCAGTGTACGGGAGCAGATCACTTCTGATCTCAATCTGTTTGAAAAAGATATGGCATACGAATATCTTCCGGGTGTACAGGATTTCCTTGTAGAGCTGCGTCGCCATAATGTCAAGATAGCACTTGTTACCAGTTCCAATGATGAAAAAATGGAAAACGTCTATCGGACCCATCCCGAATTTAAAGAACAATTCGACCGTATTCTTACCGGAGGCATGTTTAAGCGTTCTAAACCGGCTCCCGATTGTTTCCTGCTTGGAATGGAGATTTTTGGAACGGTTCCGGAAAATAGTTTTGTTTTTGAAGATTCCTTCCACGGTTTGCAGGCCGGACGTTCTTCCGGTGCCAAGGTGATCGGCTTGGCCACTACTAATTCTCGTGAAGCCATTGCCGGCAAAGCCGATTACATCATCGACGACTTTACCGGAATGACTTATGACAAGCTGTTGACCATTTAGTAGTCAGTTTGTTTGACTTGTCCGGTTATGAATTCTTTCCTTTTTTTTGTTCGTTATGAATTAAAAGTTATACCTTTGCGGCCAATTTATTAATCCATAAATATATAGAAACATGGCTGGATATATATCAGATGATACAAGAAAAGTGACTACACACCGCCTGATAGAAATGAAAGAAAGAGGCGAGAAGATATCTATGTTGACTGCCTACGATTACACTATGGCACAGATTGTAGATGGTGCCGGGATGGATGTGATTCTTGTCGGTGACTCTGCTTCCAATGTGATGGCGGGTAATGTAACTACGCTTCCTATTACACTCGATCAGATGATTTATCATGGAAAGTCGGTTGTACGTGCTGTAAAGCGTGCTATGGTAGTGGTTGATATGCCGTTCGGTTCTTATCAGGGAAATTCTAAAGAAGGACTTGCTTCCGCCATCCGTATAATGAAAGAGAGCCATGCCGACGCATTGAAGTTGGAAGGTGGTGAAGAGATTATCGAAACGGTTAAGCGCATTCTTTGTGCCGGTATTCCTATTATGGGACACCTCGGATTGATGCCGCAATCCATTAATAAATATGGCACTTATACGGTTCGTGCCAAAGATGAAGCAGAGGCGGAGAAATTGATTCGTGATGCGCATCTGCTTGAGGAAGCCGGTTGTTTTGCATTGGTTCTTGAAAAAATACCGGCTGCATTGGCCAAGCGTGTAGCAAGTGAATTGACAATTCCTGTTATCGGCATCGGTGCCGGTGGTGATGTAGATGGCCAGGTATTGGTTATTCAAGACATGTTGGGTATGAACAATGGTTTCCGCCCCCGTTTCTTGCGTCGCTATGCCGACTTGTTCACCGTAATGACAGATGCTATCAGCCGTTACGTTTCGGATGTGAAGAATTGCGACTTCCCGAACGAGAAGGAACAATACTAAATCTGTATGGGAAACCGATTGTGGACAATCCATTTTATACGGATATGTATTGCCAATTTTTTATTGTTCATATCCTTATATATGCTTTTCCCGGTTGTTCCGGCAGAGATGGCAGATCGTTTAGGTGCTCCGGTGTCTCAAACCGGAGCAATGTTTCTTTTGCTTACATTGGGAATGTTTGCTATCGGGCCTTTTCATGCCTATCTGGTAGATGCCTATAAACGTAAATATGTTTGTGCCTTTTCGTTTGCCGCCATGATTGCAGCAACAGCGGGATATGGTTTTGTAAACGATATCACTCAGTTGTTGTTGCTTTGTTTGGTGCAGGGAATTGCATTCGGTATGGCTACTACGGCGGGCATTACATTGGCTATCGATATTACCGGTACCCATTTGCGCAGTTCGGGCAATGTCGCTTTTGCGTGGGCTGCACGGATAGGGATGCTGGTCGGTATTGCATTAGGAGTGGTGATTTATCAATGGTATGATTTTCATATCCTGTTGTATGTTTCGGTTATATGCGGGTTAGTGGGAGTTTTCTTTGTATCTCGGGTATACGTGCCTTTTAGGGCGCCGATCGTAACAAGACTATGTTCGTCCGATCGTTTCCTTTTGCCTCGTGGATGGTTGCCCGCTCTTAATTTTGCTTTGATTGCTTTTATTCCGGGATTGTTGTTGCCGGTGTTTCATCACTCATTGAGTGATGTCTCGATAGGTAAGATAACAATTCCGTTTTTTGCAATTGTGGGAGTGGGGTTTCTTTTTTCCGTATTATTGGCTAAATTGGTCTACCGGGAGGAAAAATCATTGAGAATAATCATATTGGGAATCAGCTTGATGATGGTTTCTTTCACTCTTTTGGAAGAGTTGCCCACCTCTGTTGTTGCTATGTTATTAGGTTTAGGCTTGGGCTTGGTTACTCCGGAGTTTCTATTGATATTTGTGAAGTTATCACATCACTGTCAGCGCGGTACGGCTAATACGACTTATCTTTTGGCATGGGAAACCGGAATGTCTTTGGGAGTTGCTGTTGCCTGTTATATGAGTGTAGAATCGTCAGTGGAGTCCATTTATCACTTGGGACGTATTGTGTCTCCTATAGCACTTTTATTTTTTGTGCTATTGGCTTATCCTTATTTTAAAAGAAAGAGGGTGAGGCCTCTCCCCAACCCTCTCCGTGGGAGAGGGGGCTAAGTTAGTTTCGTTACTGATTTGCAAACCACGGACTTTGTATCTTTAAACTTTATGACAATGGCATCTGTTACTTCCTCTCCTGGGGAGAGGCTATATATAAGGTATAAAGATAACCAATCCTACAATTGCCGCAGCAACGGCACATATCAGTACTGCACCTGCTGCAATGTCTTTTACTTCGCCTGCTATCGGATTCCATTCCGGTGATGTAAGATTGACCAGTCTTTCAATAGCCGTATTGAAGGCTTCTGCTGCAATGACAACACCGATACAGATAATGATGGCTATCCATTCAATCCGGTGTATCTCAAAAAAGAAACCAGCCATAATTGTCAGTAAGGCAATGCTCAAATGAATCCATACGTTATGTTCCCGGCAGACAAAACTCTTAATCCCTTTCCCGGCATACGTGAAACTTTTCAAACGCTTTTTTATACTAAATGGTTCCATGAAAATAATTTTTTAATGTGCCAATATGCCAATGTGCCAATTACCATGCGGTATGTTTTTTTTATAGCGCAGCCAATTGGCACATTGGCACATTGGCATATTGGCACATTGATACATTATTTAATTTCTACTTACCTGTTTTACTCCTTTTACCGTCCGTAATTTTTTTATCAAAGCTTCCAGACGTCCGGTATCACCCACCATGATGGTCATTGTGCCCGAGAACAAACCGTCGTGCGAATCGATACCGATTGAGCGCAAAGTGATGTCGTTTTCTTTTGAGATAATCGAAGTTATATTGGTTACGATTCCGATATCATCGTGTCCTACTACACGGAGCGTGATCGGGTATTGCGTGCCTTGCGACTTTCCTGCCCAACGCGCTTTTACGATACGGTATCCGAAACGTTCTCTCATTTGATCGGCATTCGGGCAGTCTGCACGGTGGATTTTAATACCTCCAGAAACGGTAACGAAACCGAAAACATCATCTCCATAGATGGGATTACAACATTTGGCCAGTTTAAATTCCAATCCTTTCAGATTCTGGTCGATAACAAGTACGTCCTCTTTCGTATTACCTTCTTCTATCTGATTTTGCAGGTTATACCCTTCAGCGCTGCGATAGGTGATTTCATCGTGCGTATCACTTTCACGTTTTTGCAATTCGGTATACTTATCCAGTAAGTCGTTTACATCCAGCGTACCGTCGGCAATGGCCTGGTAGAATTCGGTTACTACTTTATAACCCAATCGTTTGATGAGGCGCATCATCGTACCCTCATCATACTCCATTTTCCTGTTTTTGAATTTGCGTTCCAGTGTCTCTTTGGCAAAATCGTGCTGGCGCGCCACCATCTCTTTCAGGGCTTGGCGTATTTTGGTGCGTGCTTTGGAAGTTGTTACAATGTTCAACCAGTCTTGTTTGGGCGTCTGGGTGTTCGATGTCATAATCTCCACTTGGTCACCGCTGTTCAGCTTTTGTTTGAGCTGTACATTTTTTCCGTTTACTTTTGCACCGATACATTTACATCCCAGCTTACTGTGAATGTGAAAGGCAAAATCGAGTACGGTCGCTCCTTTGGCCAGTTTGAAAAGGTCTCCTTTGGGGGTAAATACGAATACTTCATCTTCGTATAAGTCCATTTTGAACTGATCCATCACTTTCAGTGAATCATTGTCCGGGTTTTCAAGTGCTTCGCGTACGGAAGTCAGCCATTCATCGAGTCCGGTTTCTCCTTTTATTCCTTTATAGCGCCAATGGGCAGCCAGTCCCCGTTCGGCTATTTCGTCCATTCGGCGGGTACGGATCTGTACTTCCACCCATTTCCCTTCCGGCCCCATTACTGTGATATGGAGTGATTCGTAACCGTTGCTTTTCGGGATGGAAAGCCAGTCGCGCAGGCGTTTCGGGTTGGGCTGGTACATGTCTGTCACAATGGAGTATACCTGCCAGCATTCCTGCTTTTTTTTATCC
>NZ_HF991112.1:0-972 GCF_000432295.1 Bacteroides sp. CAG:189 | reverse complement strand
TCCTGCTTTTCTTTATCCGGTTCCGCATCGATGATGATACGGATTGCAAAGAGATCGTAGATGCCCTCGAAAGATGTTTTTTGTTTCTGAATTTTATTCCAGATGGAATGAATGGATTTGGTGCGTCCTTTGATGTCGAACTTCAAGCCGGCTTCTGTCACTTTTCGTTTGATCGGTTCGATAAAGGATGCGATGTACTTATCGCGGGACGCTTTTGTTTCATTCAGTTTGTCTTTGATGAAGTAATATGTATCCCGTTTGGTGTATTTTAGTGACAGGTCTTCCAATTCGGATTTTAGCTTGTACAACCCTAACTTGTGAGCCAGTGGAGCATACAGATAGGCTGCTTCATTGGCTACTTTAACACGGTCTTCTTCGTTGTCGGAGTCTTTGATTTGCCTCATGATATTGACGCGGTCGGCAATCATGATCAGAATCACCCGCATATCTTCGGCAAATGAGAGGAGCAGGTTACGGAAATTTTCCGATTCGATGGCCGGACTTTTGGCGTAAAGTTCGTTTGTCTTTACCAACCCGGTAATGATACTTGCTACATCTTCTCCGAATTCACTGCGTACGGTTGTGAGCGGTAATACGTTATTTTTTACGATTTCGTGCAACATGATTCCCACCAGGCACGAACCTTTCATTCCTATTTCATCGGCTAATATAAAAGCTCATCCCTATTTCACCGCCTACTAAACCAGCCGTTTGTAAATCTCTGATTACAGGATTCATACCAAAGTTATTGCGGCAAAGATGATTACACTGTGCTGCATGAATAAGGTATTTTTTCAATTTCCGGGTGTCATCCTTTGTGATACTTTCTCCTGCTGTCCGTATCAGTTGTTTGTATAAAGCGAATAGCTCAGCTTTCTCTTCTGGGGTGAAAAATGAAATATTCTCCATGATAAATAATCATTTAAATGTACCAATTGAATAATTAGCCAATGTGCCAATATGCCAATGTGC
>NZ_HF991111.1:78509-80031 GCF_000432295.1 Bacteroides sp. CAG:189 | reverse complement strand
GCGCAGCCTGCTTCTCACATCTCAATTCTCACATTTCCTTTTTTTTATTCTCCCTTTTCCTTTCTTTTTGACTATTCTTTTGCTCTTATTGAACAGTTTTCTTCTTGTTTTCCCTTTTTTTATAAGATTGATTTTCGTACTTTTGGCAAAAATCTAATTGAAGCAATAGATATTATAATATAAACTTCTAAATAGTCCGTGAATATGGAAAACAAAATTCAAGAGTTGACCGATAAGATTTATCGTGAAGGCGTAGAAAAAGGTAACGCAGAAGCCCAACGTCTTATCGCAAATGCTCAGGAAGAAGCGAAAAAGATTGTCGAAGATGCTCATAAAGAAGCGGAATCGATTATCGCCACCTCTCGTAAGTCTGCCGACGAAATGGCAGAGAATACTAAATCGGAGTTAAAATTATTTGCCGGTCAAGCTGTCAATGCTTTGAAATCGGAGATTGCTACCATGGTGACCGACAAGATTGTGACGGCTCCCGTGAAGGAATTTGCGCAGAATAAGGACTTCTTGAATGCTTTTATTGTAGCGTTGGCTACCAAATGGAGCGTAGACGAACCGATTGTTATTTCGACTGCGGATGCAGAGTCTTTGAAAAAATACTTTGCTGCCAATGCGAAAGCTCTGTTAGATAAAGGTGTAAAGATAGAACAGGTGAATGGTATCAAAACGCTGTTCTCCGTTTCTCCGGCAGACGGTTCGTATAAAGTGAACTTCGGGGAAGAAGAATTTATGAACTACTTCAAAGAGTTCCTGCGTCCTCAGTTGGTAGAAATGCTATTCTAAAGAGAACCATTATGAGTAAATACTATTACTTGGTAGCCGGTTTGCCCGAACTCACTCTTGAGGATAGCAAACTGAGTTATACAGTAGCCGATTTTAAAACAGAAATTTATCCCGGGCTTTCTTCTTCAGACCAGAAGCTGATCGATCTGTTCTATCTGAAATTCGATAATGCCAATGTCTTGAAATTACTGAAAGACAAAGATGCAGTTATCGATTTGCGTGGAAACTTCTCCGCAGCAGAACTGAATGAGTACATCGCTACTATCAAAGAAGGCGGTGAAGTCAGCGCTAAAGAATTTCCTTCTTACCTATCCGTTTTTATTTCCGATTATTTCAATACACCAGCCGAAAGTGCGGTGCTCCACGAAGACCATTTGGCAGCCCTGTATTATGAGTATGCCATGAAATGTGGAAATAAGTTCGTCTCTTCCTGGTTTGAGTTCAATCTGACGATTAATAATATTCTGATTGCGTTTTCTGCTCGTAAATATAAATGGGACGTCGCTCAGAATGTGGTAGGCAACACGGAAGTGTGCGAAGCATTGCGTACATCCGGAGCCCGCGATTTCGGACTTTCCGGTGAAGTGGATTGTTTGGAACAATTGATGAAAATCAGCGAAATAACCGAATTGGTGGAGCGTGAGAAGAAACTCGATTCATTGCGTTGGAACTGGATGGAAGAAGCGACGTTCTTCGATTACTTTACGGTAGAGCGTATTTTTGCATT
>NZ_HF991111.1:78265-78470 GCF_000432295.1 Bacteroides sp. CAG:189 | reverse complement strand
GCAACTCGAGATGATTGAACGTTGGATAGCGTTGGATAAAGAAAAAGGAAATCAACTCTTCCGGAGCATTATCGATGCATTGAAAGATGAAGTGCAGATTCCCGCAGAATTCAGATAAAATAAAATAACTAAAATTATATGGCAACAAAAGGAACTGTTAGTGGCGTTATTGCCAATATGGTGACCCTCGTCGTTGACGGACCGG
>NZ_HF991111.1:53709-78243 GCF_000432295.1 Bacteroides sp. CAG:189 | reverse complement strand
GGACCGGTATCTCAGAATGAGATTTGTTATATCTCTACCGGTGGCGATAAGTTGATGGCGGAGGTGATTAAGGTGGTAGGTTCGCATGTATATGTCCAGGTGTTTGAAAGCACCCGTGGGTTGAAAGTGGGAGCGGAAGCCGAATTTACAGGACACATGCTTGAGGTGACTCTGGGTCCGGGCATGTTATCGAAAAACTACGACGGTCTGCAAAACGACCTCGACAAGATGGATGGTGTTTTCCTTAAGAGAGGACAATATACATATCCGTTGGATAAAGAAAAAAAGTGGCATTTCGTGCCGTTGGTAAATGTAGGCGACAAGGTGGAAGCTTCGGCATGGCTGGGACAGGTAGACGAAAATTTCCAGCCGCTGAAGATTATGGCGCCTTTTACACTGAAAGGAACCTGCACGGTGAAGTCTGTTGCTGCCGAAGGGGATTATAAGATTGAAGATACCATTGCCGTACTCACCGATGAAGAAGGTAAGGATATTACAGTCAATATGATTCAGAGATGGCCGGTGAAGCGTGCAATGACTAATTATAAAGAAAAGCCCCGTCCTTTTAAATTGCTGGAAACCGGAGTTCGTGTTATCGACACGGTGAATCCGATTGTAGAGGGAGGAACGGGCTTTATCCCTGGCCCTTTCGGTACGGGTAAGACAGTGCTTCAGCATGCTATCTCTAAGCAGGCGGAAGCGGATATTGTGATTATCGCTGCTTGTGGTGAACGTGCCAATGAGGTTGTGGAAATCTTTACCGAATTCCCCGAACTGGTTGACCCGCATACAGGACGCAAGCTGATGGAGCGTACTATTATTATTGCAAATACTTCGAACATGCCGGTGGCTGCCCGTGAGGCATCCGTATATACGGCGATGACCATTGCAGAGTACTATCGCGCGATGGGATTGAAGATTCTGTTGATGGCCGATTCTACTTCCCGATGGGCACAGGCATTGCGCGAAATGTCCAACCGTATGGAAGAGTTGCCCGGACCGGATGCGTTCCCGATGGACTTATCGTCTATCATTTCCAATTTCTACGGCCGTGCCGGTTATGTGAAACTGGATAATGGAGCATCGGGTTCTATTACTTTTATCGGTACGGTGTCTCCGGCCGGTGGTAACTTGAAAGAGCCTGTTACCGAGAATACCAAGAAGGTGGCCCGTTGTTTTTATGCACTCGAACAGGATCGTGCCGACAAGAAACGTTATCCGGCAGTGAATCCGATCGATTCTTATTCCAAATACATCGAATATCCGGAATTTGAAGCATATATCTCCGAACATATCAACGGTGAATGGATCGGGAAGGTAAATGAAATCAAGACCCGTTTGCAGCGTGGTAAAGAGATTGCCGAGCAGATCAACATTCTTGGTGACGACGGTGTACCTGTAGAATATCACGTTACTTTCTGGAAATCGGAACTGATCGACTTCGTGATCCTTCAGCAGGATGCTTTCGACGAGATAGATGCCGTGACTCCGATGGAACGTCAGGAAGCTATTCTGAACATGGTAATCGATATCTGCCACACTGAATTCGAATTTGAAAACTTCAATGAAGTAATGGATTATTTCAAGAAGATGATTAACATCTGCAAACAGATGAACTACTCCAAATTCCAGTCGGAACAGTACGAAGACTTCCGGAAGCAGCTGAAAGAGCTGATTGATGAAAGAAGTGTTAAATAGTAAATCGTAAATAGCTAAATAGTAAATAGATGGCAACAAAAGCATTTCAAAAGATATATACCAAGATCACTCAGATTACGAAAGCTACCTGTTCGCTGAAAGCGACGGGAGTGGGGTATGACGAGTTGGCCACCGTGAATGGCAAACTGGCCCAGGTGGTAAAAATTGCCGGTGATGAAGTGACGTTGCAGGTGTTCGAAGGTACCGAAGGTATCCCGACCAATGCGGAAGTCGTGTTCCTGGGCAAATCGCCTACGATCAAAGTAAGCGAGCAGCTTGCCGGTCGTTTTTTCAATGCGTTTGGCGACCCTATCGACGGGGGACCGGAAATTGAAGGACAGGAAGTGGAGATCGGTGGTCCGTCTGTAAATCCGGTTCGCCGTAAGCAACCGTCGGAACTTATTGCAACGGGTATTGCCGGTATCGACCTGAACAATACATTGGTATCCGGACAGAAGATTCCGTTCTTTGCCGACCCTGACCAGCCTTTTAACCAGGTAATGGCAAACGTGGCCTTGCGTGCCGAAACGGATAAGATTATCCTCGGTGGTATGGGTATGACGAATGACGACTACCTGTATTTCAAGAATGTATTCTCCAATGCCGGTGCACTCGACCGTATTGTCAGCTTCATGAATACGACGGAGAATCCTCCGGTGGAACGTCTGTTGATTCCCGATATGGCATTGACTGCTGCTGAATATTTTGCGGTGGAGCACAATGAGAAAGTACTGGTATTGCTTACCGATATGACCTCTTATGCCGATGCTTTGGCAATCGTGTCCAACCGTATGGACCAGATTCCTTCGAAAGATTCTATGCCCGGTTCGCTTTATTCGGACTTGGCGAAGATCTACGAAAAGGCGGTGCAGTTCCCTTCCGGCGGTTCTATCACGATTATTGCCGTGACTACTTTGTCCGGTGGTGATATTACGCATGCTGTGCCCGATAATACGGGATATATCACCGAAGGCCAGTTGTTCCTGCGTCGTGACAGTGATATCGGTAAGGTTATTGTCGATCCGTTCCGTTCTTTATCCCGCTTGAAACAGTTGGTAACCGGTAAGAAGACACGTAAGGACCATCCGCAGGTGATGAATGCCGCCGTACGTCTGTATGCCGATGCCGCCAATGCCAAGACAAAGTTGGAAAACGGTTTCGACCTGACTAATTATGACGAACGTACTTTGGCTTTTGCAAAAGACTACTCCAATCAGTTACTTGCTATCGATGTAAATCTTGATACTACCGAAATGCTGGATGTAGCTTGGGGATTGTTCGGTAAGTATTTCCGTCCGGAAGAGGTGAATATGAAGAAAGAACTGGTAGAACAGTATTGGCCGAAATAATTGGATTTACGATCAGGCAGTTTACAGTCTTGCGATTGGATTTTTGTAGATTGTAATAGCGAAAAGAGTTGTTTCGATTGTCTGTTGGTAAATGGTTAAAACAGTAAAATAAATGAGATGGCTATAAAGTTTCAATATAATAAGACGTCCCTTCAGCTATTGGAGAAACAACTGAAAGTGCGGGTACGTACTCTGCCTATTATTAAGAACAAGGAGAGTGCCCTGCGCATGGAGGTGAAGCGCTGCAAGACGGAAGCGGCCGATCTGGAAGAAAGGCTGGAGAAACAAATCCAGGCTTATGAAGCCATGTTCGCACTTTGGAATGAGTTTGACGCCTCATT
Organism: Bacteroides sp. CAG:189; assembly: GCF_000432295.1. NCBI lineage: Bacteria > Pseudomonadati > Bacteroidota > Bacteroidia > Bacteroidales > Bacteroidaceae > Bacteroides > Bacteroides sp. CAG:189. The sequence continues at coordinate 74,855 of NZ_HF991111.1, read as the reverse complement.
GATAAAGGTAAATGATGTTCATCTTGGCGTGAAAAAGATTGCCGGTGTACGGGTGCCGTTACTCGAAAATGTAGATTTTGAGATACGGCCGTACAGTATGTTTAACGCTCCCAAGTGGTATGCCGATGGGCTGCATCTGTTGAAGCAGCTTGCACAAACGGCTATCGAAAGAGAGTTTATACTCGCCAAACTGAACTTGTTGGAACATGCAAGGAAAAAGACCACTCAGAAAGTGAACCTTTTTGAGAAGGTACAGATACCGGGGTATCAGGATGCACTGCGAAAGATCAAACGTTTCATGGAGGATGAGGAAAACTTATCCAAGTCGTCGCAGAAGATTCTGAAATCCCAGCAGGAAAAAAGGAAGGAGGTAGAGGCATGATTACAAAAATGAAGAAACTCACGTTCCTGGCTTATCATAAGGAATACGAAGATTTTCTGAATAGTCTTCGCGAGCTTGGTGTGGTGCACATTGTTGAAAAACAGCAGGGTATAGCTGAGAATGCCGAGTTGCAGGACAGTATTCGTCTTTCGTCGCGTCTGGCGGCTGCCATAAAGTTGCTCCAGAATGTGAAGCTCGATAAGAATACGGCAGTTGCCAAAGAGGGGGGGACTCCTCAACGGGGTGCACAAGTACTGGATGAGATAGATGCGTTGCAGACGGAAAAGAGTAAACTGACCCAACAGTTGCAGGGTTATGCAAAAGAGCGGGATGCCTTGACTGCATGGGGCGACTTCGAACCGGAAAATGTTCGTCGGTTGAATGAGGCTGGCTATACGGTAGGGTTTTATACCTGTTCGGAAGGAAATTATAAAGAAGAATGGGAAACGGAATATAATGCGATGGTTATCAGTCGTATATCTTCAAAAGTATTCTTTATAACCGTAACGAAAGACGGAGCAGAAGTCGATCTGGATGTAGAGCAGGCCAAGTTGCCGGCTTACTCACTGACTCGCGTGAATCAGCTTTATGCCGAAACGGAACAGGCTATTACTGAAAATGAAGGAAAGCTTGCTTTGTTGGCCGAAAAGGATATTCCTTCCCTGAAGGAGATGGAGAGGGATTTACAGAATAATATCGAGTTTTCTAAAGTAGTGTTGAGCACAGAACAGGCTGCCGGTGAAAAACTGATGTTGCTTGAAGGTTGGGTTCCTGCCCGTAACAAGATAGAGATTGAGGCTTTCCTCGATTCGTCTCATGTCTATTACGAACTTTCCGATCCCACGCCAGAAGATAATGTGCCGATCGAATTGAATAATAAGGGATTCTTTTCCTGGTTCGAACCGATTTGCAAGCTCTATATGCTGCCGAAGTATAACGAATTGGACTTAACTCCGTTCTTTGCTCCGTTCTTTATGGTTTTCTTCGGGCTTTGTCTCGGCGATTCGGGGTATGGATTATTTCTTTTTGCGGGTGCTACGGCATATCGTCTGATGGCTAAGAAGTTGACTGCTTCTACCAAGTCGATCATTTCGCTGATCCAGGTACTGGCTGCTTCTACTTTCTTTTGCGGATTGTTGACGGGAACTTTTTTCGGAGCAAATATCTACGATCTGGATTGGCCGATTGTACAGAGGTTGAAACATGCGGTCTTCATGGATAATAACGATATGTTCCAGCTCTCGTTAATATTGGGAGTGATACAGATCATGTTCGGTATGGTGCTGAAAGCGGTGAACCAAACGATACAGTTTGGCTTTAAATATGCCGTTGCAACGATCGGATGGATTATCCTGTTATTGTCTATGGGTGTTTCGGCTTTGCTTCCGGAAATATTACCGATGGGTGGTACGGTGCATTTGGTAATACTCGGTATTGCCGGTGTGATGATATTCCTTTTCAATACTCCCGGAAAGAATGTGTTCCTGAATATCGGACTCGGTTTGTGGGATTCCTACAACATGGTTACCGGTTTGCTGGGTGATGTGCTTTCGTATGTCCGTCTGTTCGCTCTCGGGCTTTCAGGAGGTATTTTGGCAGGAGTATTCAATAGTCTCGCAACCGGAATGAGTCCTGATAATGCTGTTTTAGGACCGATTGTGATGGTACTGATCTTTGTGATCGGCCATGCCATCAATATATTTATGAATGTACTCGGTGCGATGGTTCACCCCATGCGTCTGACATTTGTGGAATTCTTCAAGAATTCCGGATATGAAGGCGGTGGTAAAGAGTATAAACCTTTTAAGAAATAAAGAAACAAAGATTTAAAATTAAACAATAAAAACAGAATAAAATTATGGAAATGAATTTGTTTATTGCCTACATTGGCATCGCGGTAATGGTTGGTTTGTCGGGTATCGGTAGTGCATACGGGGTAACGATTGCAGGTAACGCTGCCATCGGCGCATTGAAAAAGAATGATAGCGCATTTGGTAACTTCCTTGTATTGACAGCCCTTCCGGGTACACAGGGTTTGTATGGTTTCGCCGGCTACTTTATGTTCCAAACGATTTTCGGTATCCTGACTCCTCAGATCACAGCTATTCAGGCTTCTGCCGTATTGGGTGCAGGTATTGCTTTGGGATTGGTTGCTTTGTTCTCAGCGATCCGCCAGGGACAGGTTTGTGCCAATGGTATCGCTGCTATCGGTCAAGGTCACAACGTGTTCAGTAATACACTGATCCTTGCTGTATTCCCGGAACTTTATGCAATCGTAGCTTTGGCTGCTACTTTCTTGATTGGTAGTGCTTTGGCATAAGCCGGATATATAAAAAAATATGAAAGACTCCTGTAATATCGTATTGCAGGAGTCTTTTTTATCGAGAGCATATGATCATTTTTTTTTGATGCATGTCCATTCAAAGAATAGAATGAAACGCCCTGCTGAAGGGGGATTGCAAACGTTTGTGGCTTCCTGTCAATTCATATTTTCTGCATAAACCATTATTTTTCAATAAATAATGCGTATTTTTGCAGTCGCTTAATAAAAAAGAGTTCTAAACAATTATATGGTAAAAGATTTATTAACCCCCGATTATATCTTCGAAGCCAGTTGGGAGGTGTGTAATAAGGTAGGAGGAATCTACACTGTTCTGTCCACAAGGGCAAACACATTACAGACCGCTTTTCGTGATAAATTGTTCTTTATTGGTCCGGACGTGTGGCAAGGTAAGGATAATCCTTTGTTTATAGAGTCCGACAATCTTTGTGCGGCATGGAAAGAACATGCCTGTGAAAAAGATAATCTTTCCGTCCGTGTAGGACGTTGGAATATTCCGGGCAATCCCATTGTGATATTAGTAGACTTTCAGTCGTTCTTTGCAGAAAAGAATGAAATATATACAGAGATGTGGAATCGTTTTCAGGTAGATTCGCTGCATGCTTATGGCGACTATGATGAAGCATCGATGTTTTCGTATGCTGCCGGTAAAGTAGTGGAAAGTTTTTATCGCTACAATCTGACGGAGAACGATAAAGCTGTTTATCAGGCACATGAATGGATGACCGGATTAGGAGCGCTTTATCTGCAAACGGCTGTACCGGAAATTGCGACGATCTTTACGACCCATGCTACGTCTATCGGACGTTCCATTGCGGGAAACAACAAACCTCTGTATGATTACCTGTTTGCTTATAACGGTGATCAGATGGCCGGAGAGCTGAATATGCAGTCCAAACATTCCATCGAAAAGCAGACAGCTCATTATGTGGACTGTTTTACGACGGTAAGTGAAATAACCAATAACGAATGTAAAGAGTTGCTTGATAAAGCGGCCGATGTGGTATTGATGAATGGTTTTGAGGACGATTTCGTTCCTAAAGGAAGTACTTTCACCGGCAAACGTAAACGTGCCCGTTCGGTTATGCTGAATGTTGCCAATAAATTATTGGGAACAAATTTGGGTGATGATACGTTAATTATCGGAACCAGTGGACGTTATGAATTTAAGAACAAAGGTATCGATGTGTTTCTGGAATCATTGAACCGTTTGTGCCGGGATAAGAACTTGAAGAGAGACGTATTGGCTTTTGTCAATGTTCCCGGCTGGGTGGGCGATCCCCGTGAAGATTTGCAGGCGCGTCTGAAAAGTAAAGACAAGTTCGATACTCCGTTGGAAGTGCCTTTTATCACGCATTGGTTGCATAATATGACGCATGATCAGGTGCTTGATATGTTGAAATATCTTGGAATGAGCAATCATCCCGAAGATAAAGTGAAAGTGATTTTTGTGCCTTGTTATCTGAATGGCAGGGATGGAATCTTGAATAAGGATTATTATGATCTGTTGTTGGGACAGGATCTTAGCGTTTATCCGTCTTATTATGAACCTTGGGGATATACGCCTTTGGAGAGTGTGGCTTTCCGTGTGCCTACCATTACTACTGATCTTGCCGGTTTCGGTCTTTGGGTGAAGAGCTTGAAAAAACAGAATGGTATTGATGGCGGGGTGGAAGTGTTGCACCGTTCGGATTATAATTATTCCGAGGTGGCCGATGGTATCAAAGATACAGTCTCGCTATTCTCCGCAAAAACAGAAAATGAAGTGAAGGAAATCCGCAAACATGCCGCCGAAATCGCAGAGAAGGCGTTGTGGAAACACTTTATTAAATATTATTATGAGGCTTATGATATTGCTTTACGCAATGCAATGAAACGTCAGCTGAATTAAATTATTTATCAAACAAGTAAATGATAACATTATGAAAGTTAAAGTTAGTAATGTGAACACTCCGAACTGGAAAGAGGTGACTGTAAAGTCACGTGTTCCGGCGGAATTGGAAAAGTTGTCTGAAATAGCACGCAACATTTGGTGGGCCTGGAACTATGAAGCAACCGAATTATTCAGAGATTTGGATCCGGCTTTGTGGAAAGAAGTGGGTCAGAACCCTGTGCTGCTTCTGGAACGTATGAGTTATGAGAAGCTGGAAGCTTTATCAAAAGATAAAGTTATCCTGAAGCGCATGAATGATGTTTATACTAAGTTCAGAGACTATATGGATGTGAAACCGGACGCTACTCGTCCCTCTGTGGCTTATTTCAGCATGGAGTATGGTTTAACGAATGTTCTTAAAATATATTCCGGAGGTTTGGGTGTACTTGCCGGCGACTATCTGAAAGAAGCTTCTGACAGTAACGTGGACCTTTGCGCAGTAGGGTTCCTTTATCGTTATGGCTACTTTACCCAGTCATTGTCTATGGACGGACAGCAGATTGCCAACTACGAAGCGCAAAACTTCGGCCAATTGCCTATCGACCGTGTGCTCGATGCAGACGGCAAACAGATGGTAGTGGACGTTCCTTATATGAACTACTTCGTACATGCTAATGTATGGCGTGTGAATGTAGGCCGTATTTCTCTGTATCTGCTGGATACGGATAATGAAATGAATAGCGAGTTCGACCGTCCTATTACTCACCAACTGTACGGTGGTGATTGGGAAAACCGTCTGAAACAGGAAATCCTGTTGGGTATCGGTGGTATCTTGACTCTGAAAGCATTAGGTATCAAGAAAGATATTTATCATTGTAATGAAGGACATGCTGCACTGATCAATGTTCAGCGTATCTGTGACTATGTGGCTACCGGTCTTACTTTCGATCAGGCCATCGAGCTTGTTCGCGCTTCTTCTCTTTATACGGTTCATACTCCGGTTCCTGCCGGACACGACTATTTCGACGAAGGCCTTTTCGGCAAGTATATGGGAGGATATCCTGCTATGATGGGTATTAGTTGGGACGATCTGATGGATCTCGGACGTAATAACCCGGGTGATAAGGGCGAACGTTTCTGCATGTCTGTGTTTGCCTGCAATACTTCTCAGGAAGTAAATGGTGTGAGTTGGTTGCATGGAAAGGTTTCTCAGGAAATGTTCTCTTCTATCTGGAAAGGCTATTTCCCGGAAGAGAGTCATGTGGGTTATGTTACCAATGGTGTCCACTTCCCTACATGGAGTGCTACGGAATGGAAGCAGTTGTATGCGAAGTATTTCAATGAGAATTTCTTGTATGATCAGTCTAATCCGAAGATTTGGGAGGCTATCTATAATGTGGCTGATGAAGAAATCTGGAAGACCCGTATGACCATGAAGAACAAGCTGGTAGACTACATCCGCAAGCAGTTCCGTGAAACATGGTTGAAGAATCAGGGTGATCCTTCACGTATTGTGTCTCTGATGGATAAGATCAATCCGAATGCGTTGCTGATTGGTTTCGGCCGTCGTTTTGCTACATACAAACGTGCTCATTTGTTGTTCACCGATTTGGAGCGTCTGGCTAAGATCGTTAATAATCCCGATTATCCGGTACAATTCCTTTTCACTGGAAAAGCTCACCCGCATGATGGTGCTGGACAAGGCTTGATAAAGAGAATCATCGAGATCTCCCGTCGTCCGGAATTCTTGGGTAAGATTATTTTCCTTGAAAACTATGATATGCAGTTGGCACGTCGTCTGGTATCCGGTGTTGATATCTGGCTGAATACACCGACTCGCCCGCTCGAAGCATCCGGTACATCGGGTGAGAAGGCATTGATGAACGGTGTGCTTAACTTCTCCGTACTTGACGGGTGGTGGCTGGAAGGCTATCGTGAAGGTGCAGGATGGGCGTTGACAGAAAAGCGAACTTACCAGAATCAAGATCATCAGGATCAGCTGGATGCTGCTACTATCTACAGCATTCTTGAGACGGAAATTCTACCGTTGTTCTATGCACGCAACAAGAAAGGATTCTCTGAAGGCTGGGTGAAGACAATCAAGAATTCTATTGCGCAGATTGCACCTCATTATACGATGAAGCGTCAGCTCGATGATTATTACAGCAAGTTCTACACGAAAGAAGCCAAACGTTTCCAGATGTTGTCTGCCAATGACAATGCCAAGGCAAAAGAGATTGCAGCATGGAAGGAAGAAGTGGTTGAGAAATGGGATTCAATTGAGGTTGTATCTTGTGAGAAGACAGAAGAACTTGTAAAAGGCAGCATTGAAAGCGGAAAAGAATATACGATTACTTATGTTATCGATGAGAAGGGCTTGAACGATGCAGTAGGACTTGAATTGGTGACTACTTATACAACGGCTGACGGTAAACAACATGTTTATTCTGTAGAACCGTTCAGTGTCATCAAGAAAGAGGGGAATTTGTATACATTCCAGGCTAAACACAGCTTGTCTAATGCAGGAAGTTTCAAGGTATCTTACCGTATGTTCCCGAAAAATCCGGATCTGCCTCACCGTCAGGATTTCTGTTATGTACGTTGGTTTGTGTAATCAATCGGTATACCGATAAAGCATCATAAAAACAGCCCTTGCAGTTTGATTTGCAAGGGCTGATTTTTTTTGTGATATTCTCTTGAGAATCGACTTTTATTTCTTCAGTGCTTCGGCAATCTTTGTTTGCAGTTCTTCTCCGTGTAAACCACGGGCAATGATTGTTCCTTCACCGTCAATCAACATGGTATGAGGAATACTGTTTACGGCATACAACTGTGCGCCTTCACTGTTCCAGTATTTCAAATCGGACATCTGCGGCCATGTCATTTTCAGTGTTTTAATAGCTTCTTTCCAAGAGTCGGCATTCTGATCGAGTGATACGCCTACGATTTCGAAGTTCTTACCTTTGTATTTTGCATAAGCTTCTACTAAGTTCGGCATTTCACGACGACAAGGACCGCACCAGCTTGCCCAGAAGTCTACAAGAACTACTTTCCCTTTTCCTGCATAGTCCGACAACTTAACAGATTTTCCGTCAGGAGTCTGCATTTCGAAATCGATGAATTTCTGTCCGACGGCTGTTTTCTTTTGCTTTTCAACCATCTCTTTGATTTTTACGATGGCAGCATCGTTTTGGAATTGAGCCGGAATCTGTTGCAATAAAGCATCATTTTCTGCTGTTTCCATGCTGTAATAGTTCATCTTGAACAAGTGGATACCTACCGGATTGGTGATGTTTTTTTCGATTCCCTCTTTATAAACTTCTCCCAATTCATTCTGAAGACCTTCGAGTGCTTTCATGTTTTCAGCCCTCTGTTCTTCGGTCATGTCGGCATTTCCCATGGATTCGTAGATGGGTTGTGCTTTCTGATTGAGCGCGTTGATCTTGTTGCGTATTTCCTGGTAGGCGTCGTTGTTGGCTGTACCGGTTGCCGAATCATTGTTTTTAGTCAGAGCGATATTGATTTTTCCGTTTTCAAGGAAGAAGTCCATAAGCATTGCTTCATTTCCTGTGCCGGATGTTACATAGCGGTTTACGGCAGAGTCCTGCACGCCTTCGAATGTAAATGTACCGTTCTTTATAATGGCAGTATCCAGTTTGCTGAGTTGTCTGCCTACTACTTCCTGTAAAAATACAGTGTCACCGTCGGCTGCTCCCTCTACTGTACCGGTAATGACATAGCCTGGTTTGTTTCCGCCGCAAGCCACCATACCTAAAGCGGCGGCAGCAACGAACAAATAAGTTAACTTTTTCATGCTTTCGTAAAATTAGTGAATAAATATTTATGCAAAGATAGATTATTTTTCAATCTTTCGGAGGAAAACTCTGTTATATTAGATTAACACGTAGGAGGAAATCGTAGAAATGTGTACCTTTGCACCCCAAATTAGTATGAATATGCAAGAAAACAATTACATTATCGAAGTAAACAGTGTATCGAAGTTTTTCGGTGATAAGACTGCTTTGGATAATGTGACCTTAAATGTAAAGAAGGGAGAATTCGTGACGATTCTCGGTCCTTCGGGTTGTGGTAAGACCACGTTGTTACGCCTTATTGCCGGCTTTCAGACGGCTTCGGAAGGTGAAATCAGAATATCGGGAAAGGAAATAACACAAACACCGCCCCATAAGCGTCCGGTGAACACGGTTTTTCAGAAATACGCTCTTTTTCCGCATCTGAATGTGTATGATAATATCGCTTTCGGTTTGAAGCTGAAAAAGACACCGAAGCCGGTCATTGAAAAGAAAGTGAAGGCTGCCTTGAAGATGGTAGGCATGACGGATTATGAATACCGTGATGTCGATTCCCTTTCCGGCGGACAACAGCAACGGGTAGCCATTGCCCGTGCCATTGTCAATGAGCCTGAAGTTTTGCTGCTCGACGAACCGTTGGCTGCGCTCGATCTCAAAATGCGTAAAGATATGCAGATGGAGCTGAAGGAGATGCACAAGAGTTTGGGTATTACATTTGTATATGTGACTCACGATCAGGAAGAGGCTTTGACGCTGAGCGATACCATTGTGGTGATGAGCGAGGGACGGATTCAGCAGATAGGCACGCCGATCGATATATACAATGAGCCTATCAATTCGTTTGTTGCCGATTTTATCGGTGAGAGTAATATACTGAACGGTACCATGATCAAAGACAAGCTGGTACGTTTTTGCGGTACGGAGTTCGAATGTGTGGACGAAGGTTTTGGTGAAAACATGCCGGTAGATGTGGTGATTCGTCCCGAAGACCTGTATATTTTTCCTGTATCCGATATGGCACAACTGACAGGAGTAGTGCAATCTTCTGTATTCAAAGGGGTGCACTATGAAATGACGGTGCTTTGTAGTGGTTACGAGTTTTTGGTGCAGGATTATCACCACTTTGAGGTGGGAGCCGAGGTAGGATTGCTTGTGAAACCCTTTGATATTCATATAATGAAGAAAGAGCGCGTGTGCAATACTTTCGAAGGCAAACTGACGGATGAGACTCATGTGGAGTTTTTGGGGTGTAACTTCGAGTGTGCACCTGTGACGGATATCGCGGCCGGTGCCGAAGTTCGGGTAGAGGTAGGCTTCGATAAGATTATCCTCCAGGATAACGAAGAAGACGGTACACTGACCGGTGAAGTGAAATTCATCCTTTATAAAGGTGACCATTATCATTTGACTGTATGGTCGGATTGGGACGAGAATGTGTTTGTGGATACGAATGATGTTTGGGACGATGGCGACCGCGTAGGTATTACTATTCCTCCCGATGCGATCCGGGTAATTAAAAAATAAAAATGAATTTCAGAGGTGAATAAGTTATCAGTCTTTTTTTCATCACGTAAGAGTTGGACTCTTCCTTACATTATCTTTTCGGCGATATTTGTCGTCATTCCGTTGCTTCTTATTGTGGTTTATGCATTTACAGATGACAACGGACATCTTACTTTGGAGAACTTTGAGAAGTTCTTTACTCATCACGAAGCAATCAATACTTTTGTATATTCTATCGGAATAGCGATTATTACGACGCTTGTATGTATCCTGTTAGGATATCCCGCTGCGTGGATATTGAGCAATGTGAAACTGAACCGTTCCAAGACATTGGTAGTGCTGTTTATCCTGCCCATGTGGGTCAATATTCTGGTACGTACGTTAGCCACCGTTGCCCTTTTCGATTTTTTCCGAATGCCATTGGGAGAAGGGGCGTTGATATTCGGTATGGTATACAACTTTATTCCTTTTATGATCTACCCCATCTACAATACGCTGCAGAAGATGGATCACAGTTATATAGAGGCAGCACAAGATTTGGGGGCCAATCCGGTACAGGTGTTCTTGAAAGCGGTATTGCCCTTGTCGATGCCGGGAGTGATGAGTGGTATCATGATGGTGTTTATGCCTACCATCTCTACTTTCGCCATTGCCGAGTTGCTGACCATGAACAATATCAAGCTTTTCGGTACCACCATTCAGGAGAATATCAATAATAGCATGTGGAATTACGGTGCGGCCTTATCGCTCATCATGTTGTTGCTGATTGCGGCCACTTCACTGTTCAGCACCGACGATAAGGATCATTCTAACGAAGGAGGGGGATTATGGTAAAGAGGATTTTTGCCCAGGCCTATTTGTGGATATTGCTGTTGTTGCTCTATTCGCCTATCGTGATTATTGTGATTTATTCGTTTACCGAAGCCAAAGTATTGGGAAACTGGACAGGTTTCTCAACTAAACTCTACTCTTCGTTGTTTACCACAGGAACGCATCATTCGTTGATGAATGCATTGATAAATACGGTGACTATCGCTCTGATTGCCGCCACCGCGTCTACTTTGTTGGGAAGCATTACTGCTATCGGCATTTTTAACTTGAAGAGCCGTGCCCGTAAGACCATTGGTTTCGTAAACAGCATTCCCATTTTGAATGGTGATATCATTACCGGTATTTCATTGTTTCTGCTGTTTGTTTCTTTGGGTATCTCTCAAGGATACACTACGGTGGTGTTGGCACACATCACATTTTGTACGCCTTACGTGGTGCTCAGTGTGCTTCCGCGTCTTAAGCAGATGAATCCAAATTTATATGAGGCAGCGCTCGATTTAGGGGCTACTCCCATGCAGGCTTTGCGCAAGGTGATTTTTCCGGAAATCCGTCCGGGGATGATCAGTGGCTTCATGCTGGCACTGACACTTTCCATCGATGATTTTGCAGTAACAGTATTTACCATCGGCAATGAGGGGTTGGAAACTCTTTCCACCTATATTTATGCCGATGCCCGAAAGGGTGGATTGACACCGGAGTTGCGCCCTCTTTCCACTATCATTTTTGTAGTGGTGTTGGCTTTACTCATTGTCATCAATCATCGTTCAAGCAAAAAATAATGTAATAATGTGCCAATATGCCAATGTGCCAATATGCCAATTGGCTGCGCTGCAATTGGATGTAATTTGAAGGAATAATCATGCCGCATGGAAATTGGCACATTGGCATATTGGCACATTAAATAATTATTAATGTTATGAGAAAAATTCTATCTATACTCGTTTTAGGAATTCTTTTTGCCGGTTGTTACAATACCGGGGAGCCTCGTAAGAATGTACTGAAGATATACAATTGGGCTGATTATATCGGTGAGGGTGTTTTGGAAGATTTTCAGGTTTATTACAAGGAACAGACCGGAGAAGATATCCGCATCGTCTATCAGACATTCGATATCAACGAAATCATGCTTACCAAGATTGAAAAGGGACATGAGGATTTTGATGTGGTTTGTCCTTCGGAATACATTATCGAACGTATGCTGAAAAAGGATTTGTTGTTGCCCATCGATACTGTTTTTGCCCATTCGCCCGATTATATGAATAATGTGGCGCCTTATATCCGTGAGCAGATTAATAAACTGAGTCAGCCGGGACGCCCTGCCAATCATTATGCTGTGTGCTACATGTGGGGGACGGCAGGAATCCTTTATAATAAGGCTTTCGTGACAGAGCAGGATGTAGATACCTGGGGATGCCTTTGGGATAAGACGTTTGCCGGCAAAATACTGATGAAAGATGCCTATCGCGATGCATACGGGACAGCGATCATCTACTCTCATGCCAAAGAACTGGCCGAAGGAAAGGTGACCGTAGAGCAGTTGATGAACGATTATTCTCCTCAGGCAATGGCTATTGTGGAGAAATATCTGAAAGCGATGAAACCGAACATTGCCGGCTGGGAAGCTGATTTTGGCAAAGAGATGATGACTAAAAACAAGGCTTGGATAAATATGACCTGGAGCGGAGATGCCATGTGGGCTATCGAAGAAGCCGATGCAGTGGGAGTAGACCTCGATTATGTAGTGCCCGAAGAAGGCAGTAATATATGGTATGATGGTTGGGTGATTCCGAAGTATGCACGTAATCCGCAAGCGGCCAGTTATTTTATCAATTTCATGTGTCGGCCTGATATTGCTATTCGCAATATGGATGCCTGCGGATATGTAAGCGCTATTGCTTCTCCCGAAATAATGGAGGAGAAAATCGATACGACCTTGACTTATTATTCCGATCTCAGTTATTTTTTCGGACCGGATGCCGATAGTATTCAGATAAACCGTATTCAATATCCGGACCGTAGCGTGGTGGAACGTTGTGCCATGATTCGTGATTTTGGTGATAAGACGAAAGATGTGCTCGAGATATGGTCACGTATCAAAGGGGATAATCTCGGTGTGGGGATCACGATACTTATTTTTGTGGTGGTCGGCGTAATGAGCGGCTGGATGATTTATAAACGTGTGCAGCGTTATCAGCGTAATAAGTTGCAGAGACGGCGTAGCCGTAGACGACGGAGTCTGAATCATTGAAACGGGCTGTGTTCCGTACTGGAATATACGATACTTAATACTGGAATATACGATGTTCAATACTGGGGGTAGCCGTATTTTATCCTGAAATGAATCGTTTTTTCATTCATAGGTATTTAATCTATTTTTCAATTTTTAATTGACACCCATAACAGCATTTCCCTTATACGAGCGTCTAATAAACAAAGCCAGACGCCGTATGAGGGATTTTTTCATTTATACTATTCTATGTCTATTCTGTTTCGCCCCGGCGGCGGCACAGGAAGTTCCGTTCGAGGGACTCCATCTGGATGATTTGATTTCAATCCCCGGCGAGCGAAAGCCGGGGATTATCAATCATCCTGTTTCTGCTTTTGAATTACCCGGTTTCAAATTGCTTCCTTCCGGTCATGTGCATCTTCTCCGTCATTATCCCGGAATTTCTTTACCTGATATGACTCCGGTTTCTTTTCCGGAAAAGAACAATCTCCGGAGTTATTCTTTCTGGCAACCCTTGAAACGGTTGACAATAAGGGGGGAGTACTTCTCTTCAGGAATATTACCGGTAGAAACTTATTCTTCTACTGCGGTTCGCTCGGATGTAGAGGCTCGTTATCGGTTGACGAATAAGTTTTCACTTTATATGTCTACTAACTATCTGTCCGACAGATACCGTACCCCACGTTCCCTCTATACGAGGGGAACAAGTGCCGGAGTTGCTTATCAATTGTCCGACAGGTTTTTGTTAAAGGCCGGCGCCTCTTATCAATATAATACTGTCCTTCGAAAATGGGAATGGATATACATGACTGGTCTTGTTTTCTGTTTTTGAAGTCTGTTTGTCATCTTTTGAAATCCGTTTGTCACCCTTTTCTGTTTTTTTTGCATTTATTTTTAAAGAATTTACCGATTTCTTTTCTCAATCCCCACTTAATGCCTATATTTACCACGTTTTAAAGATTTCTGATAAGTAAGATACGGTTCCTTTTCAATGTTATTGCAGAGTTATTTATCTCCTTAATAAGACTTCTCTAACAAAATCATTTTATTATTTAAGAATTAATTATTTTTTTTCGATGAACATTTTTATTGCAGGATTGAGCTATAACATTAGCGATTCCGATTTAACAGAGTTGTTTGCAGAGTATGGAGAAGTAGCCTCAGCAAGAGTTATTTCTGACAGAGAGACAGGCCGTTCCAAAGGTTATGGTTTCGTAGAGATGGCAGATGAAGAAGCCGGTGATAAGGCGATTGCAGCATTGAACGAAGCAGAAGTAGATGGCAGAAAACTTGCTGTATCTGTAGCTCGCCCTAAAGAAGAATCTGCTCCTCGTCGTAGCTACGGCGGTGGTGGTAATCGTGGCGGTGGCTACGGTGGCGGTAACCGTGGCGGTGGTTACGGTGGCGGTCGTGACAGATATTAATCTGACAAAAAGCGGTAACGCTATGTACGCATAGTAAAAGGGCATCCGGAGAAATATTTCCGGATGCTTTTCTTTTATTGAATACGTCAATCTGCGTCTTCTCCCTTTACTTCTCCTTCCACTCTTCTCAAAGGCCTGGCATCTTCCCTTGATGAGGGGACTCGTTTTATTTCTCCTGATTTTGCTGTAATTCAGCAAGTTCTTGTTATATTTGTGAAATGGGAGAAACACTATCAGACATCGCACTTTATCATGGGCATAGGATAAAGGCGGATACGGACGGTTTGGTGTCCGAACGAACCTGGGATGATTTGAATATGGACGATGTTTTTCTGTCTGCCGATTACACTTCTTCTTGTGTGGGCAGACAGTACCTGTATGATGTATTGCATTACAATCGTCCGTCGGCAATAGCCGTTCATGAGGACATATTGCATACGCTTTCTTCCGATACGACATTGCGCAGTGACATTCAGAAGGAATTAAAAAAGTTGAATCATTCGGACGCCTGTTCGATAGCTTCCTTGTTATCGGCAGATCATCCGGTCAGTTCCCGTTCTTTTTATCGGTTGTTGAGGGTCTTGCAATTTGTCCCTGTGCTTTCTTTGGGGTTGTTGTACGTCACTTCTTCCGTCTGGTTTCTTTGGCTGATGTTAGTAGGCTTGCTGGTAAATCTCATCTTGCATTATCGCAAAAAGACAGAGATGCAGGCATATCTTTTTTCCGTTCCGCAGTTATTGAACCTGCTGAAACAATCGGAAAAACTGGCCAAGCGCCCGCTCTGCCTTTCGGTCGATAAAGAGATTACCGGAGTTTTAGCCGATTTGATGCCGTTAAGGAAAAGGCTGGCTTCTTTTCGTCTGGGTATCCGCCTGGAAAGTGACATCGCTTTTTTGGCCTATTTCTTTACGGAACTGCTGAACATGTTCTTTTTGCAGGAAGCGATTTCTACCTCCCGTGCTTTTTTTCTTTTGCAGGGTAAGCAGCGGAAGATAGAACAGGTGTTCCGTTTCTTCGGGTTGGTCGATGTGTTGTGTTCCGTATCGATGTTTCGGGAGTCATTGCCCTATCACTCACTGCCCGGACGTTGCCGTGAGGGTGAATCTTTTCATGTGGCGGATATCTATCATCCGCTTATCGGCCATTGTGTTTCCAATACGGTTACCCTTCATGGCAAGTCTGTGTTGATCACCGGTTCCAATATGTCGGGAAAGACGAGCTTCATCCGTTCGATAGGAGTTTGCCAGCTTGCTGCCGAGGCGTTGAACACCTGTTTTGCGCGCAGTTTCCGTTACCCTTCGGGTATGCGGCTTGCTTCCGCCATTCATATGGAGGATAGTTTGCTGGAAGGAAAGAGTTTTTTCTTGCAAGAGGTGCAGACGATTAAGGAGATGATTGATTTGAGCAGGGAAGGGAATCATCTCTTTTTGCTGGATGAGTTGTTCAAGGGAACGAATACCGTAGAGCGCATTGCCATTGCCAAAGCGGTGCTTTCGGTATTGATACGGCAAAGGAACATCGTATTCGTATCTACCCATGACATCGAACTGGCATCTTTGCTGAAAGATGAATACGACCTGTATCACTTCTGCGAGAATGTGGAAAACGGAGTCTTGTCTTTTGATTATAAACTGAAACCCGGTCCGGTTACGGAACGTAATGCCATTCGTATTCTGGAAATCTGCGGATACCCGCAGGAAGTAGTGCAGGAAGCATACAGTGCGGTAGGGCAGACCTCTCAACTCTGATTCTATTCCCGCTCACCGGCGGGGGTAAAGGTCATAGTGACTTTCGTATAGCTTTCTACCTGCGATTCTATCGCTATCTTGCCGCCGTATACCGATACGATTTTCATAGACAGGCTGAGGCCGATACCTTGTCCCGCATACTCGCGCGTGTTGCTTGCCCGGTAGAAAGAGTGGAAAATGTGTTGTATCTCTTCTTTCGGAATACCGATTCCATAATCTTTCACTTCTATGACGGGCGCGTTTTTACGAATGCTTAAACTGACATCTACCTGCCCTTTGGAGTACTTCCGGGCATTATCGATTACATTTTGGAAGGCTATGCGCAGCAGATAGAAATTGGCCGTAACGAGAGCATGGCCTTCCGGCACATCGGTATGGAACATCACTTGGGGGTATTGTAGGCATAAGTCGCGTAAAAGCGCCACAAGGTCCATCTCTTCCCTTGCGTTTTGCAGGATGTCTTCTTCTTGGCGGGAGAGGAAAAGCAGGTGCTTTATCAGTTGGGTGATGCGCTTGCTTTCGGTAGAGATACGCTGGAGCGAATCGATATACTCTTGGGGGGAACGCTCTTTGAGCAGGGTGATTTCGCACTCGCCCTGAATGGCGGTGAGCGGGTTGTTCAGTTCGTGCGAAGCATTGCTGATGAAAGATTTTTCCGCTTGGAAAGCGGTGTCGATTCTGTCCAGCATTCCGTTCAGCGTGCGGATGAGGTCGTCCAGTTCATCCTTGTTGCCGAATGTTTTCATCCGTATGTTCAGGTTGTTTCCACGGATGCGCTTCAACTCTTTGAGGATGTGTTTCAGGGGATGCAGAATACGGTTGGCATAGATTCTTCCGATGAGGTAGATGAGTCCGCAACTCATCAGCAGCAGGAACAGGGCGAGCAGGAGGATGTGCTTCTGAATGTCGCGTCCGTAATTATTGCTTGCCATGACCAGTACGATGAAGTCACCTTCATTGTCGGGATAATGGAGGGCAGCACCCCTCAGATTGCCGTAGACGAACGGAACCGGGAGGTCTTTGAACAGGCGTGCCTGCTGGTTACTGTCGAGGTATTTGTTCAGCGTGTCGTTCACGGCTGCCGACGCACTGTCTATATTCAGCAATATCTCTTGCGCCTGTGGCAACAGTTCGTCATATTTCTGTTGGATTTCGCGGTAGCTGTATTCATCCACCTCATCTTTTTCCCAATGCTTCTGAGCGGTCAGATAGGCTTTTTCTATCAGGTAAGAGTCGTAAAGATGGTTGATGTAGCGGGAGGTGAAAAAGTAGAATACCATGACCACCGCAGCGATTGCCCCTACGGTGATGATGGTATAAAACAATGCTATTCTGGAACCTATCTTCATACGCTGTGCTTTTTCTTTTTATCTGTTACCGGATACCCATGATATAGCCCATTCCCACAACAGTGTGAATGAGTTTCGTGTCGAAATCCTTGTCTATCTTGTTTCTCAGATAGTTCACGTAGACATCTACCACGTTGGTGTTGGTATCGAAGTTCTTGTCCCACACGTCTTTTAGCAAGGTGAGACGGGAAAGGACGATGCCTTGATGGGTCATGAAGTATTCCAGCAGGCGATATTCCTTAACGGTAAGGTCGATGCTGATCTCTCCGCGTTGGGCGCGGCGGGTGTTGCAGTCCAGCACGAGGTCATTGCAGGTCAGTTGCAATGTCGGTGTTTCCCTACCCCGGCGGAGCAGCGCTTTGATGCGGGCTTCGAGTTCCTGAAAGCTGAAAGGCTTTACCAGATAGTCATCCGCTCCGGCATCCAGTCCTTTCACTATGTCTTCGGTAGTGCCGAGTGCGGTGAGCATGATGACAGGTGTTTGATATCCTTCCTTCTGCCGGTATTGCCTGCATAAGTCCAGACCGTTTATTCCGGGCATGATGATGTCCAGCACTAACAGGTCGAACGCTTCGTGCTGTAATAGTTCCCAAGCGATGGTGCCGTCGTGGGTTACGCTTACCGTATGACCGAATTCATGCAGTCCGCGTTCGATGAACGAGGCTATGTTCCTTTCATCTTCTACCAATAATATCTTTGCCATAACTGGAACGATGTTTTTAAAGTACCGTACAAATATACGAGAATTCACCACAGAATGCCATAGAGTTTCTTAAGTTTAAGGCTTGTATTTGTTTTATTTGTACCAACACACCATTATGGTTACTTGCAAGGCTCGAAAGAAAAACTCTCTGTGCCCTTTCTGTGGTGAATATCTTATTTATAGTTTTCTCTGGTTCAGATTACCTTCCTTGTCATACAGCATCTTCTTGTAAACCATCTCCACAATCAGCGGGAAGATGAACAGGGCAAAGAAAGTAGCGCCTATCAATCCGCCGATAATGACGATTGCCAACGGGCGTTGCGATTCCGAACCGATACCGTGACTCATGGCTGCCGGCATCAGGCCGGTGGCTGCCATGGCTGCCGTCATCACTACGGGGCGGATGCGCGAACGCATACTTGTCTTTATGGCTTCCGGCAATGGCAACCGTGCCTGTATGTTGTGCTTGATGTCCGAAATCATAATCACACCGTTCTGAATACAGATACCGAACAGGGCGATGAACCCGATACCTGCCGATATGGAGAAGTTGAAGTGGGTGATGAGCAGCGCAATAATACCGCCGACGGCTGCAAAGGGTACATTCAGTAATACCAACCCTGCATCCCGTGCATTGGAGAACAGTACGAACAGGATGATAAAGATGATAGCGATACTTACCGGAACGACTTGCGAAAGACGTTTGGTGGCACGTTGCTGATTCTCGAAGTCTCCCGTCCACTTTAGCGTGTATCCTTCGGGCAGGTGTACGGAAGCATTGACCTTCTTTTGCGCTTCGGCCACGGCAGTACCCATGTCCCGACCGCGTACGGAGAATTTCACGGCGCAGAAGCGGGTGTGGTTATCGCGGAATATCAGCAGGGGGCCTGTGATGGTTTTTATCTCTGCCAGTTCCTTGATGGGGATCATTGTTCCGTTCATGGTGGGTACCAGAATCTTGCCTATTTCCTCTTCATTCTGCCGGTATTCCGGTTTATAGCGTACCATGATGTTGAACTTCCGCTCGTCTTCGTAAAGCAGCGATGCCGATTTTCCTCCGATGGCCATTTCGATGATGGACTGTACGTCCTCTTTGGCTACCCCATAGCGTGCCAGACTCTGTTCGTTCAGTTCGATGCGTAGTTCCGGCTGGCCGATGTTGCGGATAACTCCGAGGTCTTCGATGCCCTGCACGGTGGAGAGTATCTTGTCTATCTGTACCGCAATCTTTTCCGATTTATACAGGTCTTTTCCGAATACTTTCACGGCGATGGAGCCTTTCACGCCCGAAGCCGCTTCCTCCACATTGTCCGTGATGGGCTGGGAGAAGTTAAAGTCGATGCCGGGATAGAGCGAAAGGTCGTCCTGCATTTTGTCTATCAGTTGCAGCTTGCTGAGTTTGCTTTCCCAGTCCTTTTCCGGGTAGATGTCTACGTGGAATTCGATGTTGTAGAATCCTGTGGCATCCGTGCCGTCATTGGGTCGTCCGGTTTGTGAGAGCACTTGCCGCACTTCGGGGTATGCCGCTAACTTGCGCCGCATCTGATTGGCGAGCTGTACCGATTCGTCCAGCGAGATGCTTTGCGGCAGGGTGGCACGGATGTAGATGGAACCTTCGTTCAGTTGCGGCAGGAACTCCGTGCCCAGCAGGGTGAACATCCACAATCCCACGATGGCGGCGATGCTCGCCAGCCCGATGGATAGCTTGCGATGTGCATAGCATTTGTCGAAGAGGGCACTTGCCTTTTCGTTGATGAAACGGACAAAGAAATTATTCTTTTCGCGTACATTCTTTTTCAGCAGCATGGACGACATTACGGGTACCAGCGTCAGCGTAAACAGCAGTGCACCCAACAAAGCGAAACCGAGCGTATAGGCCAACGGTGAGAACATCTTACCCTCTACTTTCTGGAAAGAGAAGATAGGGATAAGCGCCGTGATGATAATCAGTTTGGAGAAGAACACCGCTTTGGCCTTGTCTTTGGCCGTGTGGCGGATGAGTCCCATCTTCGACATGCGGTTGAAGGCAGGCATGCCCACTTCCCGCGCTTTTTTGTCGAGCGCCACGAACACCCCTTCCACCATCACCACAGCACCGTCTATGATAATACCGAAGTCGATGGCGCCCATGGATAGGAGATTGGCCGACATGCCCATGGCCCGCAGGCAGATAAAGGCGAAAAGCAGTGCTAACGGAATGACTACCGCCACTACCACCGTGGTACGCCAGTCGGCCATGAATATCAGTACGATGAAAGTCACTAACAGAATCCCTTCAATCAAGTTATGGGTAACCGTGCGCACGGCAAGGTTTACGAGATTTTCGCGGTCATAGAACGGAACGATCTCCACATCTTGGGGCAGTATGTTCTTGTTGATATCCTCTATTTTGGTCTTTAGGGCGTCGATCACCTCTCCGGGATTTTCTCCCTTTCGCATCACGACGATGCCTTGCACTACATCGTCTTCGTCCATTCTTCCCACTTGTCCCAGGCGTGGCAGGCACGATTCGTGTACATCTGCCAGGTGGCGTACCAGTACGGGCGTGCCGTTGATGTTTTTCACTACGATGTTCCGCAGTTCCTCCAGGTCGTTGATGAGGCCGATACCCCGTACCACATATGCCTGCGAGCTTTTCGTGATAACGTCGCCGCCCACGTTGATATTACTGTTGGCAATAGCATTGTACAGTTCCAGCGCGGTGATGCCATAATTGATCAGTTGGTGCGGGTTGACACTAACCTCAAAAGTCTTCACCTCTCCGCCGAAGCTGACAATATCCGCTACGCCCGATACTGCACGGAGGTTACGTTCGATCACCCAGTCCTGGATGGTTTTCAGTTCGCGCACGCTCCGTTTGTCACTGCGCAGGGTGTAGCGGAATATCTCTCCCGTAGGACCATAGAGGGGCTGTACCTCCGGTGTGATCCCTTCCGGCAGGTCGGCGTCGTTC
>NZ_HF991111.1:3369-53680 GCF_000432295.1 Bacteroides sp. CAG:189 | reverse complement strand
TCGTTCAGCAGGTTGTATACTTGCTGGCGGGCGGTGAAGTCGTCCACTTGATCTTCAAACATCACATTGATCACCGATAGCCCGAAGAGGGTGGTAGAGCGGATATCCGTTTTCTTCTGTACCGGATTCATGGCTATCTCGATAGGGATGGTGATGAACTTCTCCACCTCTTCGGCGCTTCGTCCCGGCCATTGGGTGATGATGGTGACCTTCGTGTTCGTCACATCCGGAAAGGCGTCGATCGGTGTATGCTTAAAGGACACGACTCCGGCGATAACGGCTATCGTGGTACAGAAAAAGATAAAAAACTTGTTCTTCAGTGAGAAGGCTACAATGTTATCGATAAACTTGTGCATCGTCTGTTCCTCCCTTTAATCTGCATTCAGTGCGTTATACACTAACAATACGTTTTTGTTCAGAATCCGGTCTCCTTCCTGTACCCCCGATGAGAGATAACACTCCTTGCTCAGTTGCCGGTATACTTCCACCTCTTTTACGGCGAGTTTGCCGTCGGCATCCACCGTCACTACAAAGTTCTTTCCGTTTTCAAACACGAGGGCGTGCGAGTCGATGCGGGGCAGTTGCTTGTCGGACGATCTGCTGATTACGGATACGTTGGTGAACATGCCCGGTTTCAGCAGGTAGTTTTCGTTGGTGAGCTTCACACGCACGTTCATCGTTTTACTTTCGTCGTTCAGCATGTTGTACACCTTGTCTATCTTTCCGGTGAACTCCTTGCCGGGGTAGGCGAGGGTGGTAATCCGTACCGGAGCGTTCTCGTGCACCTTACTGATGTTGCTTTCGTATACATCCGCCATCACCCACACGTTTTCCAGTCCGGAGATGACGAACATCTCATCGTTCTGGTCGGAACGTATCTGCATCTCCTTATTGATATTCTTTTCGATGATGAAACCCGATACCGGCGCTTTCACTATATAAAGGGATTTGCCGGCAAGGTGGTAGATGGAGAATATTTCCGTGATTCTCTTCTCTTCCGCTTCGGCATTGCTCAGTTCCTGGCGTGCTTGCAGCACATCGCGTTCCGATGCCATGCCGGATGCGAACATATCCTGCACGGATTGCAGGTTGCGCCGGGCGATGATGAGCTGTTGTTCGGCTTCTTTTTTCTGTTTCTCATAATCGGCTACCTCACCGCTCCGGATGACGGCAAGTATATCGCCTTTGTGTACATGGTCGCCGATTTCGGCAGAAACCTCGGTCACCGTTCCCCCGAAGATGGGGAATACGCGTGCCACTTGTTCCTGATTGAAAGTGACCCTGCCGTTAAGCGTCAACTCATCGGCCACTTCATGTATGTGTACGGTGTCCACCGATACTACGTTTTGTAAACTGTCTGTAAGAAAAAGTTCCCGGGTTGTTTCTTGGGGAGCTTCTGTTTGTCCGCCACAAGCACTTAATAGCGCAGCGCAGAGGCAGGCGGGTAGTAGAATGCGATTCATATTGAGTTTAATAGTTAAATACGGTTTGTCCGACAATTGTGTTCAAATTCTCCATAGCGAGGAATACCTCTTTTTTCAGTTCGTGCAGTTGCAGGCAGGTTTCTTTGTAACTCTGGTAATAGTCGATGAACTCGAGCATGCTGATGTTCCTTTTCCGGAAGTTCTCGTTCACCCCTTCGATGAGACGGCCGAAGTTATGTTCCAGTTCATCGTTGGACGAGCGGTACAGTTCCACTGCTTTCTGCAATCGGATGTAGGCGGCATGCAGTTCCATACGTGCTTTCTCTATGGCGTATTCCTCTTCCTTGCCATTTTGTTGTATGTCGAGTTTGGCCGATTTGATGTTTCCCTGATTACGGTTGAAGATGGGTACGGAGATGCTGGCTCCTATGGCGAAGTAGTTATCAATAAAGTTTCCCGCCCGGTCGTACATCCCTTTGATGGAGAACTCCGGTGCGGCCAGCGACCGTTGTAGTTTCAGGTTTGCCTGAGCGGCTGCGACGCTGGCATGAGCCATTTTCAGATCGGGACGGATGGAAAGCATCCGGCTCATATCCGTGAAAGAGACCGTTGCCGCATCCACCTGCTTCAGAATCTCATCATCCAGCAGTAATGTTACCTCTTGACCCGTAGGAAGGCTCAACAGCAGGTTCAATTCGCCGTGCAGGCCGACGAGATTGTTTTCAAGTTCGTTCTTCTCTTTACGGAGCGATAACAGTAAGGATTCCAATCGTGAACTCTCCAGCAGCGAGATGTTTCCTTTGCTCTGTTGCTCTTTAGTTGCCTGCATCAGCAGTCCGAGGGATTCTATCTCTTTGTCGTATATCCCGATGGAGCGGGTGGAGAAGCAGATTTCTACAAAAGTCCGGTTCAGTTCGCTGCGCAAAGTACGCAATACCTCTTCAAACTGATATTCGGCTATCTCCTTGTTTACCCTTTCCAGCCGTACCCGTTTGTTGCGTTGTCCGGCCAGGTTAATCACCTGCTCTATTTCGGCAGTGGCTTCCCCCTCTTTCCCCATATCGAAGTATTTGCCGTTCAGACGATTGTACACGTTTTGTTCCAATGAGATGACGGGGTTTTCGAATAATCGTGCCTGCGTTACTTGCGCCTGAGCCATATCGATGTTGTATCTTTCGGCAATCAGTGACAGGTTGCGTTCCAGAAATATCTTTTCCGCATCTTTCAGTGATAATTGTAAAGCCGTAGTTTCCTGTGCATGCAGAAATCCGTAAACGGATAAGAGCAATAAAATAATAATCAGCCTTTTCATTCTTACTTTTAATTTTGGGGCAAAAGTAAAACTCTCCTTCCGGAAGGCATTCCGAAGGGGATTATAATACACTCAGACGAGATTAGAAAGTGATTAGAGAGCTTTAGAAGCTGCCTGGATTTTGCTCAAAATAAGCTGATAAAAACTTTTAAGAGAAAATTTAAACAGGTCGCTAGGTCAGGCTTTGTGTGGATAACAATATAGGTGGCGGGACACTACATATATTGGTGGATGACATTACATTTATTGTTATTTCTTTTATATGTAATGGTACAGGAAAGAAATTTGTTTTTGTTCCTCTTTTGTAATATCATTCCTGACAGGTACATAATTGTTGAAAAAGCAAATATAAAATTTCTCGAGAGTTGGCGATGAGGTTGATTGTGCTTCTTTGCTATTTGTGTAATCGCTTGTTGTAGAGTGATATATGAGTGATTCTTCGGTCGTTGTAAAAGTATGCTCTTTTTCTTGTGTTAACTGTATACTTCTGACGTATAGGAGTATACAGTTTTGTAGGGGAATGATATATACTTTTAGATAGCCAATCTTTATTGTTAATTTGGAATGTTAATAATGGGTTTTCTTTTTAACTGTCTATCTTCTTTTGATAATTTGAATATGGTTAATTGTATTGATGGGGTGTACGATACATATCCGAAATTACGGACTTATATGTAATAGAACTTATATTGAATAAATAATAAAAGCATTCTTTTCTTTATCTTTGTGATTTAAAAAGTTTAATAGATGTATTACGACAAAATCTGTCACTGGTACAGTCTGGTTTTTGCTTTTACAGGGCTAATTCCTGTAGAGTGCGATACGTTACTGATAACTACCAAATACCATTTATAGTGAAAATCGTATTTACCGGATAATTACTTTTACTTAAGAATATGCCTATTATTGAAATATCTTCTTTATCTCATCCTGGAGTTGAGATGTTCTGTACTCTTACCGAGGCTCAATTGCGTAATCGTATCGAGCCTGACAAGGGTATTTTTATCGTGGAAAGCCCGAAGGTCATCATTAGAGCTTTGGATGCCGGTTATGAACCCTTAGCCATTTTGTGTGAGTATAAGCATATCACCGGTGATGCCTCCGACATTATTAAACGTTGCGAAAATGTGCCTGTCTATACGGGCAATAGGGAATTACTTGCTACACTGACCGGCTACGTTCTGACACGTGGTGTTCTTTGTGCTATGCGTCGCCCCGCAATACGCAGTATGAAAGAAGTATGCCGGGAAGCCCGGCGCATCGTCGTGATCGATGGTGTTGTTGATGCTACCAACATTGGAGCTATTTTCCGTTCGGCGGCCGCTCTCGGAATAGATGCTGTATTGCTGACACGCAATTCTTGTGACCCATTGAATCGTCGTGCAGTCAGGGTATCGATGGGGGCAGTTTTCCTTGTTCCATGGACTTGGTTGGACGGTTCTCTTAGGGATTTGGGTAAATTGGGTTTCCGCACGGCTGCCATGGCACTCACGGATCATTCTATTTCCATTGATAATCCTGTTTTGGCTTCTGAGTCCAAATTAGCTATCGTGATGGGTACTGAAGGTGACGGTCTCTCACCTGAAACGATTGCCGAAGCTGATTATGTAGTCCGTATCCCTATGTCGCATGGGGTCGATTCGCTCAATGTGGCTGCTGCGGCTGCCGTCGCTTTTTGGGAGCTTCGTGATACACGGTTCAAAGATTAGTATGCATTAGCGATACCGTTGTTTAGGCTGGATGAACTTTGTCCGGACATTAATGTATACACTTCTATTTTGTAATACAGGTTCTTTGATTGTGGAAAGAGAAAAGCATTTTCTTGAAAAGATTGAAAGTAAATAGAAAATAAGTACCTTTGTTGTTATAGAAAAGGAGAGGAATATGGGCAATAAAATTTATCCTATCGGTATTCAGAGTTTCGAGAAGATTCGTAAAGACGGTTATTTTTATATTGATAAGACAGCGTTGGTTTATCAATTGGCAAAAACGGGTTGTTATTACTTTTTGAATCGTCCCCGTCGTTTCGGTAAAAGCCTGCTTATCTCTACTTTGGAAGCTTACTTTCAAGGAAAGCAGGAATTATTTGAGGGACTGGCGATCGATAAGTTGGAAAAGGATTGGATAAAATACCCTATACTGCACTTGGATCTTAATATTGGAAAATATGATGCTCCGGAAAGTCTGAATCAGATATTGAACGATCATTTGACGCATTGGGAAGAATTATATGGAAGCCGCCCGTCTGAGGTTTCTCTTGCTTTGCGTTTTGCCGGTATCATTCAACGCGCTTGTGAGCAAACCGGACAACGGACCGTGATTCTGGTAGATGAATATGACAAGCCTATGTTGCAGGCTATTGGTAATCCGGAATTGCAGGAAAACTATCGTAATGCCTTAAAGCCTTTTTATGGGGCTTTGAAAAGTAAGGATGGGTATATTAAATTTGCGATGCTGACGGGAGTCACTAAATTTGGTAAGATAAGCGTATTCAGTGATCTGAATAATCTGGATGACATATCTATGCGTGAGCCTTATGTGGATTTGTGTGGAATATCCGAAGAGGAAATTCATGCGAATCTGGAAACAGAACTGCATGAATTGGCAGTGGCCCAAAAAATGACCTACGAACAGGCTTGTGCTAAGTTGGAAGAGTGCTATGATGGCTACCATTTTGTGGAAGATACAATTGGTATTTACAATCCGTTCAGCTTGCTTAATACGTTTAAGTATAATAAATTCAGTAATTATTGGTTTGAAACAGGTACGCCTACTTATCTGGTGAAACTTCTGAAACGACATCATTATAATTTGGAACGTATGGCAGATGTAGAGACGGATGCCGATGTGTTGAATAGCATTGATTCGGAATCTACTAATCCCATTCCGGTTATCTATCAGAGCGGCTATCTTACTATTAAGGAGTATGACTCTCGTTTTGGTATCTATCGATTAGGTTTCCCAAACCGTGAAGTAGAAGAAGGATTCATGCGTTTTCTGCTTCCTTACTATGCCAAAACTACTAAAGTGGAAGCCCCGTTTGAGATTCAGAAATTTGTTCGTGAAGTGGAATCCGGTGATTACGATTCTTTCTTTCGCCGTCTGCAAAGCTTTTTTGCCGATACTACTTATGAGATTATCCGCGAACAGGAATTACACTATCAGAATGTTCTTTTCATCGTTTTCAAGTTGATGGGCTTTTACACGAAAGTGGAATATCGTACCAGTGAGGGGCGTATAGACTTAGTTCTCCAGACCGATAATTTTATTTATGTCATGGAATTCAAATTGGATGGAACTGCCGAAGAAGCGTTGCAACAAATTAATGAAAAGCATTATATACAGCCTTTTCAGACAGATAGCCGTAAATTATTCAAGATAGGAGTGAATTTTAGCGGAAAGACACGGAACATAGAACGGTGGATCGTAGAAGAATAGATAAGTGCAGGTATTTTCTTTGTTTGAAGAATACCTGCACTGTTTAAGTTCGTATCAGCGATTTACCTTATGCTTACCTTTTCCGTCTACGAACATTGACAGGAATGAATTATAGTCCTGTCTTTTTTGCAATAAAGAATGTATAACCGTAGAAATCTTTATACTTACGATACAGTTCTTCTTCAATGGATTGAAGTGCACTGAATTCTTCGGCAATTTTATTTCCTGCATATTTCTCGAGAAAAATCTTCTGTGCTGGAATTTTTAGCGCAAGATAATGTTCCGTCCAGCAGGTGGCAGGTAGAATAAATGTGGCGACGGGAAGATACCCTGCTTTGTGTATCTTGGCCACTTGATTGGGAATTGTATCTATTTCCGGATACGCATCCACCCAGAAGTCATTGATTTTCGCAGGACGTTCGTCGGTAAACCACGAACTTTCGGAAACGGCAATATATCCTCCTTTCTTCAAATACTTGCGCCACTCATTCAGTCCCCGTTCGAACCCGATATTATAGATGGCTCCTTCCGACCAGATCAAGTCTAATTCCTCGCTCTGAAATGGAAGGTTATCCATTGAACCGACAATGCCTTTCACTCTATTTTGCAAACCGAGGTGTTTGGCATTACGGTTGAATATATCGATAAAGTCGGGAAATAAATCGAGTCCGGTGATCTGTCCCTGTAACTGCCGAGCCAATACCATTCCGCCCCCCCCCGCCGTCCTCCCCCAATTCCCTCCCCGCCTGTGCCGCACCCGATATCGGCGATGAGGGATTTGTCGGTGAGACCGTCTATGAAGCTTAATGCTTTTAGGGTTACTTCGGGGCTTCCGGGCCCTTGCCGTTCCATATTGGAAAAAAAGTCACAGATTAATTTTAGTTCGAAATCGTGAATGGTTTTATTTTCGTTACTCATTGTCTTAATGTATTTTGCATACACAACGAAGCATCACAAAGCTTTCGCCATTGTATGCAGATTAAAAATTGAAATTATAAGGGTATAAAAATCACTCCCGAAAAGAATGATCCGAGAGCATACGAAAGGACAATCTGTACGTGAAACACAGATTGTTTACAACACCAAATCCGATTTAATAGTCTTTGTCATGCGGCAAAGGTACATAAAAACGAGGTAAAACCAAATTTTAACCCTATGAGTTGGATACTCTCAAGAAATATATGATGAATAAAGCAATTAAAATTTTATATATACTTCTATCGATGGATGTAAAATTTTTCACTACATTTGTATATAGTATTTAAAAAACTAATGGTATGAAAAACAGAGTGTATTTTATTATTGTTTTTATCTTTTTTTCTTGTGTCTCTTATTCTGCAAACGTAGAATGGATGAAAGGATATGTTGTGACCAACGAATCTGATACTATTTATGGGGAATTGGGTTATCGTGATGGTACAGGAGACTGGAAAGAATGCTTTTATCGTCAGCAGGGAGAGGTAGAATATAAAGTTTATTCTCCGGAACAGATTACTGCTTATGGTTATGAATCAGGGCTTCTCTTTGTCTCTGAAGATATAAAACTATTCAAAATAAAGCAACGTGTTTTTGTTCAGTCGCTTCTTTCTGGTATAATAGATCTTTATTATTTGGATGTAAAAAAATGTACGGATTTTCCCAAGGGTTATGCTGCATATATTGTAAAAGAGGCTTCCGGAACAATGATGGAGTTGTCTGATCCTTCTAAATCTGACAATAGAGACATCATAAGGCGACAGAATAAAGCTAAATTGAATTATTTGTTTTCGGATTATCCTCAATTACAGGAAAGCATAAATAAAATAGATTCAGATAGAGATCAATGGATAGCATTGTTTCAGAAATATCATGATATTATTTGTAATGAATCTGTTTGCACTAATTATGAGGAAAAGAAGGTGGCTTCCCGTTGCTTTTTAACTCCTTATATAATAGGGAATTATTGTAAGGTGGGTTTTAATAACTTCGTTGATAGGAATAGCTTTGCGCCTGGAATAGGAGTTGCTTTTTCCAGAAGTATGAGTAAATATACAGATCGAAATTTAATTCATGTTGGATTGGAGTTTTCCGGAATCTCTATATCTTCACATGAAGAAGGCTCAGAACAAATGGATTTTTCTACGTTATCTTTTATAAATTACTATACTTATGAGAATCGTTTTACACTTGATAAAGTAGCTCCATTGTTGGAAGTGGGATTTTTTCATGGTCTACAATTTGCGTGTAAGAATAAATTAGAGAGCCACTATGATTATGCTAATGAAGTAGACTATAATAAATACTATTATGGTATTACTTTGGGAGCAGGTATAGCTATTAAAGTGAGAAAAACTTGGATTCCTGTGAAGCTCCAATATAGATATTACTTTTGGGGTACAAAAGTATTAGAGGGAGTTTCTCTTCAGAAAATTAATGGTGTTTCTTTATCTATTGGATATGATTTTAAATTGTAACCTATGGTGCCAATTTTATGTTTTATATTTTTAAGATAGCATCATTTTTATTTGTATCGTGTTACGGGATATATGGCAGATTTGCTTTATATTCGCGTAATATATAATAAAAGAAGAATGAAGCAATCATTTAATTTATTCTCGAAATACCAATACCTTTTCTTTGATCTGGATGGTACCGTTACCGACCCTATGCAGGGTATTACCCGTTCCGTAGCTTATGCTTTGAATCATTTTGGCATTGTTGTGAATGATCTCCGGGAACTATGTCCTTTCATAGGTCCTCCATTGAAGGATTCTTTTATAGAGTTTTATCAGTTTACGGAAGTGCAGGCAGAAGAGGCGGTGAAGAAATACCGGGAACGATATTCGGAAACAGGACTTTATGAGAATGAAGTGTATCCGGGTATGGCCGAACTTCTGGAACAAGCTCGGCGAAAAGGATATCAGTTGATGATGGCTACTTCTAAACCGGATGTTTTTGCCAAGCTTATTCTGAAACATTTTCATTTGGACGGTTATTTTTCCTTTGTGGGTGGTAGCGGATTGGATGGTTCGCGGCATACGAAGGCAGACGTGATAGAGTATGTGATACGTGAGAATGGAATTACGGACTTAAGTAAGGTAGTGATGATTGGCGACCGGAAACATGATATAATAGGTGCGAAAGCGGTAGGCATTGATTCTATCGGTGTGCTGTATGGATATGGTGACCGGGAGGAGCTGATGACGGCCGGAGCAGATTATATTGTAGAGGATATCGAGGAACTGATGTCTTTACTTTAATCATATTCTATTTTTTCATTTCTTTCGTCCCGCACAGATATGCAAAGATAATTGGATGAGGATATAAAAACGGTAAAAGCCCGTCGGGTTGCATGCATAGATAGTGCTGCCAGACGGGCTTTGGTAATTCTTTATTTGTTATGCTCTTTTCTTTCAGAATTTGTTTTGCAATGTTCCCGATGCTTTCAGGTATTCGATATAGCTTAGGTAGAGTTGGAAATGCGCATCTACTTTAGTCTCGTAAGCTTGTTGCCATAACGCTTGTGCTTCCAAATGGTCGGATAGGTTTTCAAGTCCTACTTCATATTGGCTTTTGCTTACTTTCATGTTTTCTTCGGCCTGCTCCAGAGCACGGTTAGAAAGTTCACATTCCAGACGGGCTTCATCCAGATTGTTGGCGGCTTGTGTCAATTCCAGCAGCATCTGCTCGTTCATATTCTCTTGTTCCAGCCGGGATTGTTCTAATTTGGCCTTGGAGGCACGCACTTTGTTGCTCCGTTCGCCAAAGTGGAAAAGTGGGATACTCACATTCAGAAAGACAGAAAAACTGCCTTTATCCAGTAGTGTCTGATCGTTCAGATCTAATCCGTGAACGTAGTCATAAGAACCTTTGATACCGACTTTGGGTAATAATTCACTGCGATTTAGTTTTACTTGTTGCTGTGCAATAGCTACTTGTTTGCTCAATATACTATATTCGGGGCGGGCGGCAATGTTTGTTATTTGAACTTCCACATCTTGCTCTATCTTTGGAAAATCAGCCGATACGGCTATATCCGTATTTAGTGGTTTCCCAATGAGGTGACAGAGGTTCATTGTGGCCAGTCGTAGTGCATTTTCCGCTTTCCGGATATTCAGTTCGCTTTCATTTAGCTTTACTTGTACTTTTAAAACGTCATTTTGGGGCTTTAGCCCGTGTTTATGTGCGCTTGCAACGTTCTTGTGTAACTCTGTAAGCACAGTATTGTACATGTCGGCTACTTTTTTTATTTCTTTGGCCTTTACTACTTGTGCATACGCTTGGTCTGTTTTTAGGATAACGGTGGTTGCAGTCAGTGTTTCATTCATTTGCGCCATTTCCTTTCCTAATACAGACATTTTATAGGCAGCACTGATTTTTCCTCCCATGTAGAGTGGTTGTTCCATTTGGATACCTCCCATGTAGATTGCTCCTATTTTGTAGTTCAAATCGATACCGGGAAAATAGGCAAAGCCGCCGTTAGGCAGAAATTGTCCGGTAGCATCCGGCAAGAAAACCGGTAAGTTGCCGCTGCCGGAACTGTAACCGCCATCTGCATTGCTGTATATTCCGGTTCCATTGGCTGTAAAATTAGGAAAGAAATTACCTTTGTAGCTCTTTACGGTGTAAAGTGCACTTTCTGTTTGGCGGATGGAAGCCGCCATCTCTTTATTATACTTCAATGCCATTGCTCTGCATTGCTCCAAACTCAGCATTTCTTGTGAGAAAAGCGACGGGCAGGACAGAGAACATATTGTAATAATTATAGATATTCGTTTCATTCGTTTGTCTTTTTTATGTGAAAGAATAATGCATATAGAACAGGGATAAAAAGCAGGGTTATCAGCGTTCCGAATAATAAACCGCCCATGATGGATGCTGCCAGTGAACCAAACATTGCATCTGACAATAGTGGAATCATTCCGAGAATAGTAGTCAGAGAAGCCATCATTACCGGACGAAGGCGGCTTTGGGAGCTATCGATTAAAGCCGTAACAGGTTCTATTCCCTTATTGATTTGCAATGTGATTTCGTCCATTAATACGATGCCGTTTTTGATAATCATACCTATTAGCCCCAGTGTGCCTACAATGGCCACGAAATTGAATGTTTTCCCTGTAAGCAGCATGATAGCCACTACACCGACAAAAACTAACGGAATGCAACAGAAGATAATGAGCGGTTTACGATAATCCTTAAACAGCATGATCAGAATGGCTATCATCAGGATAATTGCCAACGGGAAGTTTTTGAATAGATATTTCATGGATTTGGTACTGGCTATCTTTTCTCCCTGCCAGCAGAGTGAATATCCGTCGGGCAACTGTATCTTTTCAATTTCACGGGCAATGGCCAGTCGTGCCTGTTCCGTTTCCAATCCCGGAGTAGGAGAACATTGTACACGCAGATTTCTTTGCCCGTTATATCGGGGCACTACGGGATCTTCCCATCTGACATCGATACCTTTACTGATTTGCTTGAGTGGGGTACTTCCCATCAGTTTTTCTACCAGCTCTTCTTTAGAAAGTGTACCGGCTTTTAACTTTACCATTGTTTCTTCATTCAATAGTCCGTTCAAAGAAGGCAATGATGAGAATACTTGTGCATTACTCAAATCTTCAATGGGATGACCTTTTTCGTCGAGGCATTTGAGATAGATATTGTTTTTGTGAATGCCTTCATAAAAGGAACCGATAGGAATTCCGCCTGTGGCAGAAAGTAAAGAAAGACTGACATCGTTCCGGCTGAGCCCCAACGCGCGAGCCGTAGGCTGATCGTATTCTATGGTAAGTACCGGAACCGAGGGTTCCCAGTCTGAAGTGATAAGACATACTTCCGGAGCCTTTTCCATGATACTGCGGGCACTGTCTGCCAATTGGCGTAATATTGCCGGGTCGGGGCCTAAGAACTGTGCTTCAATAGGATATTTTTTGAACATCAGGTTATACCGTTTTAATTTGACGTAGGCATCCGGATATTGTTGTGATAAATAATTTTGAATTTCATCCAGATTACTGACAAGCTCTTCGGGGGATATAAAATCGATAATGAGTTCACCGTATGCCAAGGAGGGGTTGGCAACACTGCGTACCAGATTGTAACGTCCCGGTGTTCCTCCTATGGAAGTCGTGATATGTGTAATCTCTTTACGGCCTTTCAGGTAATTTTCGATTTCTGCCAGATCATGGGCTACACGCGTGGAATTGGTTCCTTCCGGCAGTTTGTATTCCATATAGAGCTGATCGTAGACCATATCGGGAAAGAATCCCTGACGCATGTATCCGTAGCCGAAAATAGAAAGGGCTAACAAGCCGATCATGGCAAATACGAAACTCCAGCGATGGGCAAGGCCGAACCGTAAAGAGGTGCGTAGAAAAGCATAAATACGTCCTTTATATTCACGTTTTCCCGAATTACTGATTTCTACGTTCGGGTGTAATCCGCGGTCTGCCATCAAGGGGACATGAATTAATGCCAATACCCAACTCAGTAAAAGGGAGACTGCCAGGACTATAAAAAGATCACGGGTATAAACTCCTGCCGTGTCGGGTGACATATAGATGGGGAGGAATGCGATAATGGCAATGAGCGTGGCGCCTAGAAGTGGCATAGCTGTCTGTCGGCCAATAGCGGTCATTGCTTCCATCCGGCTCTTGCCGGCTTTGAGATCTACCAATATACCGTCGATAATGACAATGGCATTGTCGACCAACATACCCATAGCCAGTACAAATGCTGCTAAAGACACACGCTGCATTGTTCCCCCTGCAAAGTGAAGGAAGAGAAACGAACCGAAAACCGTGACAATTAAGCTGATTCCTATGATGAGACCGCTCTTAAATCCCATGGCTATCATCAGAATCAAAACAACAATGGCTACGGATTCTATCAAATTGATGATGAAAGTGCCTAATGAATCGCCTACACGTTCCGGTTGATAAAAAACTTTATGATATTCTACACCGGCAGGCAGGTGGTGACTTTGGAGTTTGGCTAATGTTGTTTCCACCTCTTTGCCTACTTTAATGATGTCTGAACCACTGGAAGCTGCAATTAGAATGCCGAGCGCCCGTTCCCGGTCGTAGAACATTTCATTACGTGTCGGGTTTTCATAGTCTTTTTCAATCTGTGCAATGTCCCGCAGGCGAAGTTGATCGTCGTCATGCCCTTGAATAAGCATTTTGCCGATATCTTCTACTGTCTTGAATTTATCGTTTACCATCACCCGAATGCGATTCTTGCCATTTTCGTAATAACCGGTATAGGTGGTTTGGTTTTGTCCGTTGAGTGTGGCAAGAACTTCGGCGGGTTTAACTCCTAAGTTGGCCATGCGATCCTGTAATAAGGATATATTGATACATTCGGCGCGTTTTCCGTATAGCTCCACCCGGTCTACTCCTTCCAAGTCGCTGACCTCTCGTTTGATCAGTTCTGCATAATCAGATAATTCGCGATCGGAGAGCCCGTCGCCGGTCAAGGCATAAAATATACCGTATACATTGCCGAAGTCATCTTTTACAACCGGCGTGCTTGCCCCTTCGGGAAGGGAAGCACGGGCATCATTTACCTTGCGGCGTAGCATGTCCCAGCATTGCTCCACATCTTCATCGTTGACGGTGCTTAGCAGTTCG
Source organism: Bacteroides sp. CAG:189 (assembly GCF_000432295.1). NCBI lineage: Bacteria > Pseudomonadati > Bacteroidota > Bacteroidia > Bacteroidales > Bacteroidaceae > Bacteroides > Bacteroides sp. CAG:189. The sequence continues at coordinate 39,896 of NZ_HF991111.1, read as the reverse complement.
ATTTGTATAAGAGAAAGGTCATTGTAGGAATAACTTTCTACATTATCTATATTGCCCATAGTACGGATGCTCTTTTCGAGCACATCCGTTACTTCCAGTTCTACCTGATGAGCCGATGCTCCCGGATAAGTGGTTACTACCATGGCCAGTTTTACTTTTATTTCCGGATCTTCCAGTTTACTCATTTCATAACATGAATAAGCACCTCCAAATAGTAAAACGGTCACGAAGAAATAGATCAGATTCCGGTTCTGGAATGCCCATTTACTTATATCCATTATAGCAATCCTCCTATATTTGTTTTTGTGGAATGTGGTAAAGGTTTTACCTTTTCACCGTCTTTAATGTGATGTACTCCGGATGACACGACCCATTCGCCCGGTTGCAAATTATCTGATGTAACAATACTGTGTCCGTTGCTAAGCAAGCGTATGACAGTAATTTTACGGCTATGAACGGTGTGGTCGATGGAGTCGTAGGCAAACACGTATGTTTGTCCTTCTTTTTGTAGGATGGCACCTTGAGGAACAGATAAGGAATGTGTCGCATCCGTATCGCAATGAATAGTAACCATGGCATTCATTCCGGGAGAGGGAAGCGGTTGCTCGTTCGGAATCAATTGCAGGCGCATCGTATACAATTGGTTGGCGTTTGCTTTGGGAGTAATGCTGATATATTTCATCGGATAAACTTTATCCGGATAAATGTCGAATGTGCAGTGATAGCGAAGAAATTGTTTGCGACGGATGTATTCTGCTGCCGGAAGGTTTATTTCTACTTCGGGTGTTTCACTACTGATCATGGAGATTACAGGCATTCCTGCTCCGATGGTTTCATGCTCATTGAACAAGTGTTTTTGCACGTACCCGTCAAAAGGAGCGTATAGACGGGTATAGCCCAGCTGGTCTTTGTGGTGCTGATACTTGGATGTTATCTGTTTCAGGCCATAGACTGCCTTGTCATAGGTATTGGGAGTCGTTCCATTCTCTTGGTAAAGGGCGATTACTCTTTCTGCTTCGGCTTTGATTTGTCTGTACTCTGCTTCTGTGGCATCCAACTGCACTTGATAGTCGGTAGGATCGAGTTCTGCCAGCAATTCTCCTTTACGTACATGTGTGCCGTTTTCGACACATATTTTACGGATGGTTCCGCTTACCCTGAAAGCAATATTGATATCTTGGGCAGCTTTTACTTTTCCGGGAAACTGCAAAATAGTTTGTTCGCCGGCGGAAGTGACTGTGTCTGTTTTTACTGTCTGCAACTCTTGTTTTTCCTTTGTACGGCCGGTACAGGAAATTGATAAAAATATGCAGATACCGGATAAAATGAGATAAAATTGTTTCATAACTTAAGCATGTTGATTTGTGAATACAAAATTATTCCGACCGGACAAGACAGAAAAGGTTAATATGAATAATAAATTGTTCGATTTGTCTATTTTTTAACTGAATGATAGGTCTGTATTTGGCGATTTGTATTTATTTTGCGCTGAATATATAAATAGAAGAAAATGTTTAATCAGCAAATACCTTTTGAATTTGCGTTACTTTCCTGCGGTGATACTGCACAAGTTGTTAAAACAGGACAGATTATTTCAACAATAAATAAATGCGGATTCTTTCTTTGTCGGCAGGGAGAGATAGAAATATCTTTGCAGGAGAAATCGTATATAATAAAACGGGGTGATCTCTACATTTATATTCCTTCTACTTTGGTGCGGCTTTTACATAAAAGTGCGGATGCAGAGGGTATTATGGTTGGAGTCGATTTGGATTATGTGATCCCGATTGTCAATAAAGTGACTAATGTAGAGAATCTGTTGTTTATCAGAGAGTATCCGTGTGTTTCTCTATCGGATGAACAATATATACATTTGGAAGCTTTGCTTGAGAACTTGCAAAACAGAATCCGTTTGGAAGAGTGTTCGGATATGGGCATACAGCGCCGTCGTCTGACATTGGAACTTGTCAAATCTATGGGGCAGACTATCTGTTATGAGGTTCTGAACATCTATTTTACCAATCGACCGTTGCAACCGTTGTCGCAGAATAAAAAAGATGTGGTTTTTCAGCATTTTATGTTATCTCTGTATCGCTTTTATCGTAAAGAACGCGATGTTACCTTTTATGCCGGGTTGCAACATCTTTCCCCGCGCTATTTTTCAACTATTGTCAAAGAAAAATCGGGTAGCAGTGCTTCTCAGTGGATTATCCAGATGGTTATCACGGAAGCGAAGCAATTATTGGAAACGTCGGATTTAAGTATAAAGGAGATAGCTACGCAGCTGAATTTTCCGACACAGTCCTTTTTCGGTAAATACTTTAAGCAATATGCCGGTGTATCTCCCAAAGATTATAGGAAAGATGAGTTAGGCAGGCGCAGGTGATTGGCGGCGGAGTTATAATAATTGTAATATTAAACAATATAGAGAAAGTATGAAGAATAATATTTCATGGAAGTTCGGAATAATTGTGGCATTGTTTTTGATTATTTCGTGGCATGGATATGCCACTCATCCCCTGAAAGCTGATTTTGATAAACTGTTGCAAGATAAGCAGGCAACCGTAGGAGTAGCTGTTGTGTCTGATGGGTGCAAGACTTTTACTTACAATAATCAGCATCATTTTCCCTTAATGAGTGTTTTTAAGTTTCATCAGGCATTGGCAGTATTGAATTATCTGGACAGGAAACAATTGCCGTTGACGACGGAAATATTGATTCGAAAAGCGGATCTGCTGCCCGATACTTACAGTCCGTTAAGGGAAGCACGCCCTAAAGGAGGGTTTAAAATGTCAGTGGGTGAGCTATTGAGATATAGCGTGTCGGAAAGTGATAATAATGCCTGTGATATTTTATTTCGCTATATCGGTGGAGTTGAGGTAGTGGATAAATACATCCGTACATTGGGTATCACGGATTTTAAGATTGAGGCAACGGAGGAGGATATGCACGAAGGTTTTAGATATCAATACCTCAATTGGACCACTCCTCTTGCGGCAGTTCGGGCTTTGGAGAAGTTTTGCACGGAAACCTTGTTCCGGCATTCCGGATATAAAGAGTTTTTAGAGAAAATAATGATGGAAACCGTTACAGGGAAGGATAAATTGAAAGCAGGATTACCTCCGGCAGTTGTATTGGGGCACAAAACAGGTTCGTCTGACAGAGACGAATCAGGATTGAAAGCGGGCGATAATGATATGGGTTTTGTTCGCTTACCGGATGGAAGCCGATATAGTATAGCGGTGTTTGTGAAGGATTCCAAGGAGGATGATAAGACAAATGCTGCCCTTATCGCGGCGATTTCTCAAAAGGTATATGAATATTATAGCATGTATAAGGAATGAAAGCGCTCTTGTCATTGAGAGATATTTTTTGAGACCTTTCATTAGGAAAAGGGTATTCTATTCTGTTTTTCAAAGAATAATTCTTATCTTTCGGAAATGAAATAAGAGGTGAAATAAGGAATTCTTTGTCGATAGGAAATCGAGATAAATTTGAAACTAAACAATAGGAAACAAACTTTATTATGGAAACTACAGTGTTGATTACAGCTTTTATCCTCATTGGTCTCGGGGTACTTGTAAAGCGTTTCCCGATTCTTATTGCAGGATATAATACTATGTCTAAGGAAGAAAAGATGAATGTGGACGTCAAAGGATTGTCTGCTTTTATGTGTTACAGTCTGGTGGGTATGGGGACGGTTCCTGTACTTGCTTACTACATCTGTTTGGGACTGGGACATGCCGATTGGGCAAGTTATTGCCTTTTCCTTCCTATACTTTATATTCCGTACCTGATAGTCAAGGCGAATAAGTTCGATCACAATCCTCCTAAAAAAAGTACGAAGTACGTGGTTGCTATCAGTGTGTTTACCATCGCAGTGATTGCTGCATTTATGGCGTATGGCATGAATCCGGCTACAATAAAGATCAAGGATGACAGACTGGTCTTTACGGGGATGTATGGAATTACCAGAACTTTTGGAGAGATTGCCGGAGTTCGTTTGGTGGATTCTCTTCCTGATATCACTCTCCGGCTCAATGGCCTTTCGATCGGTGGGATCAGCAAAGGTTGGTTTAAATTGAAAGAGGGAGGTAATTGTTTACTGCTGCTTTCTTCTCGTAGCAAACCTTATATTGTGTTTACGGAAAGAACGGGGAAGGAAATCTTCTTCAATTCGACGAACGGTGAAATTACAGAAACTCTGTATCAGGAATTGAAGAAACTGATCCATCAGTAGCAGGGCAATGGCAATAAGGAAAGTAGGGACGATGAATTAACATGGTTAACGGCTTTTTCCAACTCTATTTTCTTGTGAAAAGGAAATGTATTTTATAGATGCAAAGAATAGTATTCTTATCTGTAAGGAAACGCTTTTAACAGCATGTTAAAAGCGTTTCTTTGTTACTAATGAATCATATAGTTTAAATCGTTGGAAATAAGTATTATACCCTTTCTTGATCTCTTTTCTTCCCTTGTCTACTGCTTTGTTTGGGAAGAGGAGAAGATGGGAAACTTGCTATTTTGATAACTATCTTTTTGTTTTTAGAGATAGATTATTTAGCAGAATTGTCCTATGTCATAAACATAAAAAATCCTCCCCGGCAAACCGGAGAGGATTCTTATAGTTTTAATCCCAATTTTTTGAATTTGCTTACTCTTATTCGGCAACTTCTGTTGCAGGAGCTTCTTCTGCCGGAGCAACTTCTTCCTCTGCGGGTGCATTAGCAGCAGCTTTTGCAGCTTCTTCAGCAGCTTTCTTTTCTGCCAATACTTTAGCTTTTGCTTCGTTTACTTTCTTTTCTGCTTCAAGACGTGCTTTTGCATCAGCTTTCTTAGCTTCTTCTTCTTTAGCTTTCAAAGCAGCAAGACCTGTTTGCTTGTTGTTTTTCCAAGCTTCGAATTTTGCATCAGCTTCTGCTTCACCGAATGCGCCTTTAGCTACACCACCGAGGAGGTGCTTCTTCATGTAAACACCTTCGCGTGAAAGGATGTTACGTACGGTATCGCTGGGTTGTGCACCCTTCAATACCCATGCCAATGCAGCGTCAAAATTCAAATCTACTGTAGCAGGATTGGTGTTTGGGTTATAAGTACCAATCTTCTCAATAAATTTACCATCACGTGGTGCTCTGCTGTCTGCAATTACAATTGAATAGAACGCGTAACTTTTACGTCCGTGTCTTTGCAATCTGATTCTGGTTGCCATTTTTAATAAATGTTTTTAATTAATGATTTGAATTAGTGCTACTAACTCGTAATAGCGGCTGCAAAGATACAACTTTACTTTTGATTGACAAAGTATCCTGCTGATTATTTGTGTAGTGCGATATGGAAGAGCTTATTTCTTTTGGTATTCTTGAGGTGTCATTCCGGTTTTTCTTTTGAAGAATTTACAAAAGAAAGAGGGATTGGGGAAATTTAACTGGTCGGCAATCTGATAGATCAGTAAATCGCTGTGTTTAAGCAAAACTTGTGCTTCGAGTATCACGGCTTGGTTTATCCAGTCCATCACTGTGTGGTGGCTCACTTGATGGATAACGGTATTCAGATAGCGGGGTGTGAGGCATAATTTGTCGGCATAAAATCCGACAGTGCGTTTTTCTTTGCTGTATTCGTTGACTAAGGCGATGAACCGACGGAACAATTCTTCTTGGTGCGAAGGGGCTTGTCCGGTACTGTTTCGTAACTTTCTTTGTATATACCTTATATTATATAGAAGAGCTGTGAGCAGATGTAGAACGACTTCCCGTCTAAAGACCGGTTCTTGCACAGTTTTCCAAATCAGTGAGAAGTACATGCTGATTTCATCCCATTCCTCATCTGTCGGTTTAATTACGATGCCTTGTTGCATATATGAATCGGCCAGGTCTTCTTTATGGGGGATAGGTAGAAAACTGCTGTTGGTAGCAATCATCTGAAAATCGTAGTCGGGAGAAAAATTTATGATTTGGATGATAGAATCCGGTGGAGTAACGATGATCATTTGGGGATCGATATCGTATTCTATCAGATTGACTGATATACGTGCTTTTCCGTGTAAACTGCGGATAATCCGTCCCTCTTTGGCACGATAGGGTTGTCCCGCCTTGACAAGATTACTTTCCAGTTTGGAGGAACTGATGACAATTCCGAAATCGGGGTTTATATATCGATATTCGTTGTTGTGTACAATCAGGCTATGTTTTAATTGCTCGAGCGTTATTTCAAGCGGCTCGTTTTTTTCTTTCATAATAAGACACTCGTATTTCCTACAAAGATAGGATAGAAGAGGGAAAAAATGTGATTTGTACGGGAATAATTTAATATCGGAAGAGTTTTCTTCTTTCTTGTTTTATAAAATCAAGGAAAATCGAACCAATGGAACATCATTACAAACAATTGGAACCTGGTTGTATATTCTATTTCCCTATCTTTGCCGCAAAGAAATTAATAGAGAAAAAGAGTATGAAACGAATGATTCTTTTATTGTCTTTCTTGATGGTAGTGTCATGGATGTACGGACAGATAACTTTGGAGGAGTGCCGGCAGAAAACACAGGATAACTATCCGTTGGTGAGACAATACAGCCTTATTGAAAAAACAAAAGAGTATAATCTGAATAATGCTTCGAAAGGAAATCTGCCACAGTTTTCCCTTTCCGCCAAAGCGAGTTATCAAAGCGATGTGACGGAGCTCCCTGTGAAAATTCCGGGAATAGATATTAAAGGACAGCCGAAAGATCAGTATCAAGTGATGCTGGAGCTGAAACAGAACATTTGGGATGGGGGAGAGATACATTCGAAAAAAGAGAGGATACTTGCATCGTCTGACGTGGAACGGGAAAAGTTGAATGTCGATATGTATGCTCTGAACGAACGGGTAGATCAAATTTATTTCGGCATTCTGTCATTGGATGAGCAGTTGATACAGAATCGTCTGTTACAGGAGGACTTGGAGCGTAGTTATCGGCAGATCAGTGCTTATATGGAAAACGGAATAGCCAATCAGGCTGATCTGGATGCTGTGAAAGTGGAACAGCTTAATACTCGGCAAAAACGGATCGAACTTACCTCGTTGCGACAGGCGTATTTGAAGATGTTGTCTTTACTGACAGGTGAGGAATTGGCGGAAGATACAAAACTGATGAAGCCGTTAGAGAGCGAATACTCGCTGCTGAATGAGATCCGGCGACCGGAGTTGACATGGTTCGATGCACAGAACAATCAACTCGGGATACAGGAGGAGGCTCTGAAGGTTGGCTATCTTCCCCGTTTGGGCTTGTTTGTGCAAGGGGCATATGGCAATCCGGGACTGAATATGTTGAAGGATGAGTTTGCGCCTTTCTATATAGCAGGGGTGCGCTTATCGTGGAATTTTGGAAGTCTGTATACACTGCGGAATGATAAAAAGGTGATAGCCAGTAACCGGCAACAGTTGCAGACAAACCGGGATGTGTTTCTTTTTAACACCCGCTTGCAGGCCACACAACAGAACAGCGATATTGTTTCAATGCGGAAACAGATGCAGGATGACGAAGAAATAATTCGCTTGCGTACCAATATTCGTTTGGCTGCCGAAGCGAAGGTGGCGAACGGTACCCTTACTGTTACCGATATGCTTCGGGAAATCACCTCTGAGAATATGGCCCGGCAAACGAAAGCATTGCACGAGGTACAGTTGTTGATGAACATCTGGAAACTGAAATATACGATAAATGGAGAGTGATATGCCGGTTGAGAGAGACAAATAATAGAAATAATTAAAATATACTTTATATGAAGTCAATGAAACTTATAGGAACTTTTTCCTTACTTTTAATAACTGCCGCTTGTGGGAGTGGCATGCCTGATTATGATGCAACCGGTACGTTTGAAACGACCGAAGTGCTGGTCTCCTCCGAAGTATCCGGAAAATTACTTTGGCTGGATGTAGAGGAAGGTACGGTTTTGGAGGCCGGGCAGCAGGTGGGAGTGGTGGATACCGTTCAGCTTTACTTAAGAAAAAAACAGTTGGAAGCCAGCGTGAAATCAGTTGAGGGCCAACTTCCCGATATTTTGAAGCAGGTTGCCGCTTTGAAAGAAGAGATTGCTACTGCCGAGCGTGAGAAACGTCGTGTGGAGAATCTGTTGAAAGCCGGTGCTGCCAATCAGAAACAACTGGATGACGCCCAAGCCCATCTGGAAGTATTGCAGAAACAACTCGTAGCGCAGGGATCTACTTTGCTTAACAGCCGTGAAAGTCTTACCTGGCAGAGTTCTTCGGTAGGTGTTCAAGTGGCACAGGTGGAAGATCAGTTGATGAAATGTCACATTACATCTCCCATCGCCGGCACGGTACTCGCCAAATATGCGGAAGCCGGCGAACTGGCAACGATGGGTAAGCCGCTGTTTAAAGTGGCGGATATGGAGCAGATGTATATCCGCGCATATATTACTTCCGAACAACTGTCGCAAGTGAAGTTGGGGCAAAAGGTCACGGTGTTTTCCGATTATGGAAATGATGAAAGAAAAGAGTATCCGGGCGTTGTTACTTGGATATCCGACCGTTCGGAATTTACTCCGAAAACGATTCTTACGAAAGATGAACGCGCCAATTTGGTATATGCCGTAAAAGTAGCCGTGAAAAATGACGGGTATCTGAAAATAGGAATGTATGGAGGAGTGGTGTTTGAGAAGGGGAAATAAAAGGAAAGGGGAGAATGGAGAAAGAAGATAGGATGAAGATGGAGGTGGTGGTAGATGGGGTAAGTAAACGGTATGGGAAAGTGGAGGCTTTACAGGATGTCTCTTTCTCGGTGAAGCGTGGTGAACTGTTCGGGCTTATCGGACCGGATGGGGCAGGAAAGAGTACGCTTTTCCGGATTTTGACTACGTTGTTGCTTGCTGATGGCGGTACGGTTACCGTAGGAGGACTGGATGTGGTGAAGGAATATCGGAAAATCCGGCACAAAGTGGGGTATATGCCCGGGCGGTTCTCTTTGTATAAGGACTTGACGGTCGAAGAGAATCTGAACTTCTTTGCGACGGTTTTTCATACTACCATAGAGGAAAATTATGATTTGGTGAAGGATATTTACCAGCAGATAGAGCCTTTTAAGAAACGCCGGGCAGGGGCATTGTCGGGAGGAATGAAGCAGAAGTTGGCTTTGAGTTGTGCTTTGATCCATAAGCCGGACATCCTGTTTCTTGATGAACCGACCACCGGGGTAGACCCCGTTTCCCGTAAGGAATTTTGGGAAATGCTTCGCCGGCTCAAAGAGCAGGGTATCACCATTATAGCTTCTACCCCCATTATGGATGAGGCCCGGCAATGCGACCGTATTGCTTTTATTCACGAAGGACGGATACACGGCATCGATACCCCGGAACAGATTCTGCGCCGGTTTGCCGCTATCCTATGTCCGCCGGGACTGGAACGGGAGGAAACGCATCACGACAACGACTATGTCATTGAAGTGGATAACCTCTGTAAACGATTCGGGAACTTTACTGCTGTGGATCATATTTCATTTAAAGTGAATCGTGGCGAAATCTTTGGTTTTCTTGGTGCCAATGGGGCCGGCAAGACTACTGCGATGCGTATGCTTTGCGGATTGAGCAAGCCGACTTCCGGGCAGGGAGTGGTAGCCGGATTCGACATCTCTACTCATTCTGAGGAAGTGAAAAAGAATATCGGTTATATGAGCCAGAAATTTTCTCTGTACGAGGATCTCAAGGTGTGGGAAAATATTCGTCTGTTTGCCGGTATCTATGGCATGAAAGATAAAGAGATTGCTGTGAAGACGGATGAGCTTCTGGCACGCCTTGGTTTTAGTGACGAACGCGATACGCTGGTCCGTAGCCTTCCTTTAGGCTGGAAACAGAAGCTTGCTTTTTCCGTTTCCATCTTCCATGAGCCGAAGATCGTCTTTTTGGATGAGCCTACCGGAGGAGTCGATCCCGCCACCCGCCGATAGTTTTGGGAGCTTATCTATCAGGCTGCCGACCGGGGAATTACCGTTTTTGTTACCACCCATTATATGGATGAGGCAGAGTATTGCAACCGTGTTTCTATCATGGTGGACGGGCGTATCGAGGCGCTCGACACACCTCTTCGGCTGAAGGAACAGTTTCATGCCGATACGATGGATGATGTATTTCAGCAACTGGCCCGCAAGGCTGTCCGTAAAGCAGATTAAGGAATGAAACAGTTTATAGCTTTTGTCAGAAAAGAGTTTTTCCATATTTTCCGTGACCGGCGGACGATGTTGATCCTTTTGGGAATGCCTGTCGTTCAGATCATTCTCTTTGGTTTCGCCATATCTACCGAAGTGAAAAATGTGCGTGTAGCCGTACTCGATCCTAACAATGACGTAATGACGCGTCACATCGTCGACCGGATCAATGCCAGTGAATATTTTATGGTGACCCGGTTGCTTCATTCTCCACAGGAAGTGGAAAAGGCCTTTAGGGAGGGGGATACCGATCTTGCTATTGTATTCGGTACACAGTTTGCCGACAGGCTTTATGCCGGTGATGCCGAGATACAGCTTATTACCGATGCCACCGACCCTAATATGGCAACAACACAGGTAAATTATGCTACGGGTATTATCGCTTCCGTGCAACAGGAAATGATGCCTGCCGGCGTTTCTGTTCCTACGATCGTGCCGGATGTCAAGTTGCTCTATAATCCGCAGATGAAGAGTACTTATAACTTTGTTCCCGGTGTCATGGGGCTTATCCTGATGCTGATTTGCGCAATGATGACCTCTATATCCATTGTTCGTGAGAAGGAGACCGGAACAATGGAGATCTTGTTGGTTTCACCTGTCCGTCCGTTGTTTGTGATATTATCCAAAGCAGTACCTTATTTTGTATTGTCATTCATTAATCTGATCACGATCCTGTTGTTGTCGGTTTATGTGTTGCATGTGCCTGTGGCAGGTAGTCTGTTCTGGTTGATTGTCGTATCGCTGTTGTTTATATTCGTATCATTGGCATTGGGCTTGCTTATCTCTTCGGTAACACGGACACAGGTAGCTGCCATGTTGGCTTCGGGATTGATTTTGATGATGCCTACCATGATACTTTCCGGTATGATTTTCCCCATAGAAAGCATGCCGCTCGTATTGCAGGTGATATCCGATGTACTGCCTGCCCGTTGGTACATTCAGGCTGTGCGTAAGTTGATGATCGAGGGAGTGGATGTCGCATTTGTAGTGAAAGAGATTATTATTCTGGCATTTATGGCGATAGTACTGATTACGATTAGTTTCAAGAAGTTTAAAAACAGATTGGAATGATGGAATAATGTGCCAATTGGGCAATATGCCAATTAAGAGAATGAAAGAATGAATAATGGAACAATGTGCTGATATGCCAATGTGCCAATTAGAGAAAATGAACATAATTAACCCATTAAAAGCGCCAGCCAATTGGCACATTGTCCCATTGGCATATTGGCACATTATTTACTATGATCAAGTTTCTTATTGAAAAAGAATTTAAGCAATTGATGCGTAATTCGTTTCTTCCGCGTCTTATCTTGCTCTTTCCTTGCATGATCATGATTTTTATGCCTTGGGCAATGAATCTTGAAGTGCGGAATATTTCTCTGAATATCGTAGATAATGATCATTCGGTGATTTCGCGCCGATTGGTTGATAAGATTGCCGCTTCCACTTACTTTCGCCTTACGGCTCTTCCGGATTCTTATGACGCGGCATTGAGAAATGTGGAGTCGGGTGATGCCGATGTTATCCTTGAAATTCCACATCATTTTGAAAGGAATTGTACCAGTGGAAACACTGCTCACGTATTGATTGCAGTGAATGCGGTTAACGGTACGAAAGGCGGATTGGGCAGTGCTTATCTCTCCAACATCATTCGTGATTATGCTTCCGAAGTAGTCTCTTCGTCTGCATTCTCTCCTGTAACGCTTTCTGTGCAAGCTGATGTATTGGGGGATGATACTGTCGTAGGGGGTATTCCGGCATCTTTTACTGCCGATTGCCGGTTATCTACTCTTAACTTGTATAATCCGAATCTGAACTATAAGCTTTTTATGGTACCGGCACTTATGGTAATGTTGCTTACTCTGATCTGTGGCTTTTTACCGGCCCTTAATATTGTAGGAGAGAAAGAAGCAGGAACTATTGAGCAGATAAATGTCACTCCGGTTGGTAAATTTACTTTTATTCTGGCAAAGCTGCTTCCATATTGGCTGATTGGTTTTGTTGTTCTTACTATTTGCTTTATTCTGGCATGGGTACTTTACGGCATTACTCCGGTAGGTCATTTTCTGATAATCTACTTTTTTGCGGTTTTGTTTGTATTGTCTATGTCCGGTTTGGGATTGGTTATTTCTAACCATTCTGCCACTATGCAGCAGTCCATGTTCGTTATGTGGTTTTGCATGTTAGTCCTTATTTTAATGAGTGGTTTGTTTACTCCCATCAGTAGTATGCCCGAGTGGGCACAAGTGATTACCGTATTCAATCCGTTGAAATACCTGATGCAGGTGATGCGTATGGTTTATTTGAAGGGTAGTGGCATGGCCGATTTGTTGCCGCAGTTGGGAGCCTTGCTTGCTTTTGCATTGGTGCTGAATATTTGGGCCGTAAAGAGTTTTAAGAAAGTCGAGGGATAGAGGTACGTTTTTTCGCTTTTTATAAAAAATCACCCGCGTCACAAATTATCTGAACTAACATTCCCAAAACGTTGTGTTCAACTTTGGGGGTACAGTTGGTCTGTGACGCGGGTGGATCTTATGAAAAAAGGGGAGTTTTATTATCCCCTTTTTACTGTTTATTCTATCGGTAAGATGATTCTTGTCCTTAGAACTTTTTATTTAATTTCAATCGTTCTCTCCGGTTTTTTTATCTCCTCTTCGCTAAGTTTGGGAAGATCAATAGTCAAAACACCGTTTTCAACCTGAGCAGCGATTTTTTCCTTGTCTACATTGTCCGGCAAGATCATGGTTTGTTGGAACTTGGAGTATGAGAACTCACGGCGCAGATAGCGACCGTCTTTTTTCTCTTCCTTGTTTTCAACTTTTTTCTCCATAGAAATCACGAGATTGTTATCTTCGTCGATACGGATGTTGAAATCTTCCTTTGTCATACCCGGAGCAGCTACTTCCACTTTATATTCTTTTTCCGATTCAATTACATTGATGGCAGGTGCTGTGGCGTTTGCTTTTGCCATCCATTCGTTATCAAAGAAATCATTAAAGATACTTGGTAACCAGTTTTGAGTTCTTCTAACAGGCATCATAATTTTAGTCTCCTATCTTTAAGTTAAACATTCAATTCGTTTATAACTTCCGTTCCGTTTCCGGAACCGTCGTTCATTATCGATAGGGCAAAACATATGCCAAGCCATTTTTATTCCTATATTTGACTATTTGTCATAAAATAGATGCCAAATTTTCATTATTCATGCCAATTTGTTATCTCATTTTGTTTATTTTATAAAAAATAGATGGAATTTTGATGTTTTGATATTATTTTATCAACTTAAAGCGCATTCGCAATACTTTCCGCTCTTCGTTATAATCATAACTGATAATTTTGAAAGTACCTATTTCGGACGTGTTTTCTACATGTAGTCCGATACATGCACAGACATCATAGCCTCCGATGCGGACGATCCGTAATGTTTCACTTGCGTCTTCCGGCAGTTTGCTGAGGTCGACAATATCTTTGGCTTCCTGTTGTGACATAAATTCAATGCTTACAGGCAGATGTAAACGGATAACCTCATTCACCTTCTCCTCGATGGCCTGTATCTGTTCTTTGTTCGGACAGCTTGCTAATTCATAATCACATTTACTTTTCTTTTTTTCGATGTGGGCATTGCGTGAACGCGGGCAACCGAAGGTTTTCACCATAGTAGCATTCAGAATATGTTCTACTGTATGCATGGGCGCGATTGACACATCCTGAAACTTGGGGGCTGCTTGATTTATTTCCATAATAGATAAGTTTTTATTTTTAAATATAAGGACAAAAGTACATATTTGATTTCATTTTTCTGTTAAACTCACTTGTATACATCATAAGAGGGCATTTCTGTTTGTTATGCTTGTCGGGTTTAACTGACTCTTCCATATTATTTTAGTTTTTTGTAGAAATACGAAATAAGTTTTTCCAGCATATTCTTCTTGGATGGATTTGAAATAGGCATATTTTCATTAAGATCATGGCTTTTGCCTGTTTCGTGTTCTTGAATAGGAGTATTAATCCATTGTTCAAGGTAATTTAGTGTGTATTTATACCAATCTTCTTTTGTTAAAGCTACATCATTCCAATACCATTGGGTACCGTAGCTTTTTAGTTCTCCTATGGCATTTGATAACAGATAAAAGTCGCATAAGATACTATTGTATTCAGTGTCTATGTATAGTTGTTCCAACTTGAACAATACTTCCGAGATCTTTTCTTTATTTGGTGATTGAACAGCCTGTTTTATAAGGTAGGTGCTATATATTATGAAAACCCGGTCAGTGATATTAATCTTGTTTAGGTGTAGCTCTTCAAATATTTTATTTGTTAGGGCAGTGAATTCAAATGGATTACAATGAATATCTTCTCCTGCCAATATAATTAGGTTTTCGGTTTCGTATCCTGCCTGAAGCATTTCGATTGCCCAGTTTATCCATTGAATGTTTATGTTGGAATTTTGCTGTTTATAGAACAGAATTTCAGCAGTCATAGGGACTTTTTGTAGTAAGTCGTTTAGGGTTGCTTCGGTCTCACTTGTATACATAGGCGGATGCTTTTGCTTATTGGGGTCGTTGTGTTCCGGTTGTCGTTCGGTAATCATGATTTGTTGTTCTTTACTTTATTTCTAACTTTTATTATTTCAAATATAGCATTTATTACTAAAACACAGGTGAAAGATGCTACGATGAGAATGGATATAATGCTATTCGAGAAAAGTTTATATATCATCCAGTAAAAGCCGATAAAGAAAACAATGATAAAAATGAAATAGACAATAGAAGCATATTTGTTACGACATATTTGTTCCAGCCTTTTTCGAAATGAAGATTTTTGTTCCCATTTATTGTAGATTTTGCTATCCGGCTTTTTAAGCCATTCATCAAAATATGCTCTTACATACTCTTCCTTATTTTTTAGATCCATGCCTTTCCACAGAGATTGTTCTCCTTCTTCTCTCAGCTCTGTGTAGGCCACATAGAGTACATGGAAATCATATAATAAATAATAATAAGTATTCAGAAACAGCTGATTGAGTTGAGATAATATTTCATATACCTCTTTATTGAGTGTCAATCCCTGCTTTAAGATATAGATGCCATAGTATTTATAGATTGTGAAAGTATCATCCAAGTCGATATTTAGTTCATCAAAGATGACATTGATAAGTCCAATTGATTTTATTTGATCATCTGTCTTTTTATGACTCAAAGCAATGATGTGTGCGTTAATATAGCCTGCTTTCAAAAGCTCGGATGCCCATTCGAACCATTCGGTAGTAATTTCCAGATCCGCATATTCGGTTGATACCATATAGTATGCGATAGCGGCTGTTGATGGTACTTTCTCGAAAATTTGATTAGAGGGTATGTTATCCTCTGTTGTATCTATATTACGCATTGCTTAATTGCTCTGTTATTAAATATGGAATATGACTCTATTCAAATATATCAAGGTTCGTGACATTCTTGAATATGAATTTAAGGTGCTTATCCACTTCTCATTGTCGCTGTTTGTCTTTTTAGAAATGATTGCAGTTTTCTGCTTTGCTTTAAACATTGATTTTCATGTTATAAGCATATTCTTCAGCACTGTTTTTGGCTTTTTGGTGATTGGTTTTGCTACATATGATATATATATTGGCACAACGGCCTATTTCATACATCAGCAATCGTTCCAAATAATACTTTCTTGCACTTTCCTTTGTAAATTCGAAGAACCAATCTTCGTGTTCCTTTTGAGGAGTTGATGCATAGCCTAGCCTTTATACCATGTTAATTGTCGATTTGTTGGTTTCTTTTTACCTATCATCAACTTGTTGTTTTTAGAGAAGGGGTACAATATAATAACATAGACTCCGCTGCCAACTATAAACTCTCTTTGGTCATGATTATTATATGGATTTTTTTTTCTTAGCCATATATGTGTCAAAGGAGCGACGTCTTCGGTGGGTAGCTGTTCTAGCACGCTTTTTATATCGTCTACCGTTATTGGGAAATAAAAATCTTTGGATGGATTTTCTTGCATGTAAATAGGACATTCGTCCAATGGGGAGGGGCACTGTAATGAATGTAACCTTCTCAAAATATTGTCTTTCAGTTTTACCCGCATCCGTCCTCCTTTGAGGTCACCGAAGGTTCGGCTTTTTTTCCATGCGGTTTGCTTTTTACTTTGGAGGTGTCTCATGGTATTGCATTTTTAGAAAGAATATGTGTATGACAAATATAGGATCATTCTATGAAGAAAGCAAACGAATGTGAGAAAAGTTAAGATTGCAAAGCTGGCTTTTGAAGATGATAGTGGTGAATAGGTATTTTGAAGCAGCGTAAAAATATGTCCCGGAACTCTTTGATTTTTTTGTGGAGGAAGTAAACGTCTGAAAATAAAAAAAGGAGCAACGCCTTGCTCCAACCTTTTGTTAACCTTAAATCTAATACTATGAAAAACACAGTGCAAAGATACGGCCTTTGGGGATATCTGCAAATTTTTCGACTTTAAAACTATGTTTTATAACATTGATTAAGATTTGTATTTCTGAAATTAAGTTCTATTGAGAAAATTATCCCCATTTTTCCTTCATCAGATCTTCTAACTTCAGCAATTCGTCGCGATATTGTGCCGCTTCGATGAACTCCAGTTTCTTAGCAGATTCTTGCATAAGTTTTCGTGTGCGTTCAATACTTTTTTGCATTTGCGCTTTTGTCATGTATTGAACAACAGGGTCAGCTGCTATATTTGGACTTAATGGCTCTACATAGGCACGTTGTTCTTTTAGCATGGTTTCTGTCTCAGTATTGTTTCCACCGAATACGGAAAGATTACGGGCCTTCTTTATTTGCTGTGGAGTGATACCGTGTGCTTCATTGTAAGCTAATTGCTTTTCGCGTCTGCGATTGGTTTCATTAATGGTAAGCTGCATGCTTTCCGTTATTTTGTCGGCATACATGATGACTTTTCCATTTACATTTCGGGCAGCACGCCCGGCGGTTTGTGTCAATGAACGGTGCGAGCGGAGGAACCCCTCTTTGTCCGCATCGAGAATGGCAACAAGTGATACTTCGGGAAGATCTAACCCTTCACGCAACAGATTTACGCCGATAAGCACATCATATATTCCTTGACGTAGATCATCCATGATTTTTACCCGTTCAAGCGTATCGACATCGCTATGGATATAGTTACAGCGCACATTGTTGTTTAGCAGGTATTCCGTCAGTTCTTCTGCCATCCGTTTGGTCAGAGTAGTGACAAGCGTGCGCTCTTCTTTTTCAATGCGTATCTGAATTTCTTCCATCAGATCATCGATTTGGTTAAGACTTGGACGTACCTCGATAATCGGATCGAGCAGACCGGTAGGACGTATCACTTGTTCTACAATGATGCCTTCTGAATGGATAAGCTCGTAATCGGCAGGAGTGGCACTTACGTATATTACTTGCTTGGCCATCTCTTCAAATTCTTCGAATTTTAACGGACGGTTATCCATCGCTGCGGGTAGACGGAAACCGTATTCTACCAAGTTTATTTTTCGTGCACGGTCGCCTCCATACATGGCACGTATTTGTGGAACACTCACATGGCTTTCGTCTATTACGATAAGAAAGTCATCGGGGAAGAAATCCAACAGGCAATAGGGACGTGTGCCAGCGGCGCGCCCATCGAAATAACGAGAATAATTTTCGATGCCGGAACAGTGTCCCAATTCACGGATCATTTCCATATCGTAGGTCACACGCTCATATAGTCGTTTGGCTTCGTATTCTTTTCCGATGGATTCAAAATAGGCGACCTGCTTGGTGAGATCCTCTTCTATTTCGTGAATAGCCCGTAAGGTTGCTTCTTTGGTGGTCATAAAAAGGTTGGCGGGGTATATTTTGTATGCCTCGAAAGGAGCGGTAGTAACACCGGTAATCGGGTCCACTTCTTCTATTCCGTCAATTTCATCTCCCCAAAAAGTAACCCGTAGGATGTTATCGGAATAGGCCAGATAGATATCCACCGTATCTCCTTTGACACGGAAATTACCTCGGTTTAAATCCAGGTCGTTACGTACATATAGGCTGTCGACGAGACGGCGCAGAAAGACGTTGCGATCCATCATACGCCCGCGCTCTATTTCTATTACGTTATTATAGAAATCCGAAGGGTTCCCCATACCATAGATACAAGAGACGGATGAAACCACTACCACATCTTTTCGTCCCGAAAGTAGAGAAGAAGTGGCGGCAAGGCGCAGTTTGTCTATTTCATCATTGATGGCAAGATCTTTTTCGATATACGTATCGGAACTGGGAAGATAGGCTTCCGGTTGGTAATAGTCATAATAAGATACGTAGTATTCAACGGCATTGTTTGGGAAAAATCCTTTGAACTCACTGTATAGTTGGGCTGCCAATGTCTTATTATGGCTCAATATCAGTGTGGGTTTATTGATATTGGCTATGACATTGGCAATCGTAAAAGTCTTTCCGGAGCCTGTAACTCCCAGCAGAGTTTGGCCCGGTAGTCCTTGTTTCACCCCTTCGGTGAGCTGTGCAATGGCTTCAGGTTGATCGCCTGTAGGTTTATAAGCGGATGTTAATTCAAAATTCATGTTCTGTTTTAAAAAGGAAGGCAATATTCGGGAAAATAGTTGAGATAAACAAGTCTTTTTTTCAAATAAATCCTTTACTTTGCAACAGTTTATTATAAAAAACAGAATAATACAAATAGAAATACAGCGAAAAACATGATTTGGAATGAAAGTATCGAATGCATGGACCGGGAGAGCCTTCGCAAGATTCAAAGTATACGGCTCAGGAAAATAGTAGAGCACGTTTATCACAACACACCTTTTTACCGGAAGAAAATGCAGGAGTTAGGCATTACTCCTGACGATATCAATAGTATTGACGATATAGGAAAACTGCCTTTTACTACAAAGTATGATTTACGGGATAATTATCCATTTGGACTTTGTGCTGTGCCGATGAGTCAGATTGTACGTATTCACGCCTCTTCGGGAACTACCGGAAAACCGACGGTGGTGGGGTATACTCGTAAAGATTTGTCTACGTGGTCGGAATGTTTGTCGCGTGCTTTTACAGCTTATGGAGCGGATAGTTCGGATATTTTTCAAATATCTTATGGTTACGGACTCTTTACCGGTGGGCTTGGTGCTCATGCGGGGGCTGAAAATATTGGGGCGTCCGTCATTCCTATGTCAAGCGGAAATACGGAAAAACAAATAACGTTGATGCATGATTTCGGTTCGACTATGCTGTGTTGCACTCCATCTTATGCGCTTTATCTGGCTGATGCTATTAAAGATTCCGGTTTACCTCGTGAAGAGTTTAAATTGAAAGCCGGTGCTTTTGGAGCCGAACCTTGGACGGAGAATATGCGTCGTGAAATAGAGGAGAAGTTGGGCATTAAAGCTTATGATATATACGGGTTGAGTGAAATAGCCGGTCCGGGTGTCGGATATGAGTGTGAATGCCAGCATGGTACACATTTGAACGAGGATCATTATTTCCCTGAAATCATCGATCCTCATACGCTGCAACCCGTTAAACCCGGACAGACAGGAGAGCTTGTCTTTACACATCTTACGAAAGAAGGAATGCCTTTATTGCGCTATCGTACTAAAGATCTTACTGCTTTACATTATGATACATGTTCTTGTGGACGAACGCTGGTGCGTATGGATCGTATTTTAGGACGTAGTGATGATATGCTGATTATTCGTGGCGTAAATGTATTCCCCACTCAGATTGAGTCCGTCATTCTTGAAATGCCGGAATTCGAGCCGCATTATCTGTTAACTATCGATCGCCAGAACAATACTGATACGATGGAGCTGAAAGTGGAAGTGCGTGAAGATTGTTATTCGGATGAGATTAACAAGATGCTCGCATTGAAGAAGAAGTTGACTTCTCGTTTACAAAGTGTGTTAGGGTTAGGTGTGAATGTAAAGCTGGTTGAACCACGTAGTATTGAACGCAGTGTGGGAAAAGCAAAGAGAGTAATTGATAACAGAAAACTTTAATTTGATTACAGATGTGTGAGTTGCAAACGATCAAATGTGTTTATTTTGCATGATTGGCAACTTTGTTATTTGTAAATCGTAACTTCAAATATTATGGTAGCAAAACAACTTTCTATCTTTTTGGAAAATAAGTCCGGCCGTTTGACGGAAGTGACTGAGGTACTGGCGAAAGAGAATATTAATCTTTCTGCTCTATGTATTGCCGAAAATGCTGATTTTGGTATTTTGCGTGGTATTGTGTCCGATCCCGATAGAGCTTATAAGGCTTTGAAAGAAAATCATTTTGCAGTTAATGTGACAGATGTAGTAGGGATTAGTTGCCCGAATGTGGCCGGGGCATTGGCTAAGGTGCTGAGATATCTGTCTGATGAAGGGGTATTTATTGAATATATGTATTCGTTTGCCAACAATCAAACAGCTAATGTTGTGATCCGTCCCAACGATATGGAAAACTGTATCCGTGTATTGACGGAGAAAAAGGTAGATTTATTGGCAGCGAGCGATTTGTATAAGCTGTGATTTTAATAGATGAATAGATGAGTAGTAAGTAGTCAAGTAGTTAAGTAGTAAGTAGCTGATAGTTCTTGTTGGATAATTGTAGAGTGGAAATTTAGTTTTGTAGTTATTGATAGGGGAATTGGACTATCATAACTCATAAGGAGTCTAATCATTTGCTATTGACTAACTTACTGCTACTTGACTACTTACTACTTGACTACTTACTACTAACCTACTTATCTGCTTACCACCTCCCAACTCCTATTTTATATTAAAAAACATTGATTAATTGGTTAATTCGGTACGATTCTGTAACTTTGCGCATTATTTGAAATAGAATGAAGAAAAATATCGTTATAACTCTGCTTGCAGCTGCTACGCTTTCCTCGTGTGGAGAGTATAATAAATTGCTGAAAAGTACTGATTACGAATACAAGTATGAGGCAGCTAAAAACTACTTTGCCAAAGGGCAGTATGGGCGTTCGGCTACATTGTTGAACGAGTTGATTACCATTCTGAAAGGTACGGATAAAGCGGAGGAATCCCTTTACATGTTGGGTATGAGTTATTATAATCAAAAAGACTACTCTACCGCAGCCCAGACGTTTATAACTTATACAAATACTTATCCGCGTGGTACATTTGCCGAATTGGCCAGTTATCATGCCGGTAAAGCTTTATTTTTAGATACGCCGGAAGCACGGTTGGATCAGTCGGGTACTTATACGGCTATTCAGCAATTACAGACATTCCTTGAATATTATCCGGCAAGTTCTAAAAAGCAGGAAGCACAAGACATGGTTTTTGCTCTTCAGGATAAACTTGTGTTGAAAGAGTTTATGTCAGCTAAGTTATACTATAATTTGGGTAATTATATGGGGAATAATTATGAGTCGTGTGTAATCACTGCTCAGAATGCACTGAAAGATTATCCTTATACTGACTATCGCGAAGATCTTTCCATTCTTATTCTTCGGGCTAAATACGAAATGGCGGTTAATAGTATAGAAGAAAAAAAGATAGACCGTTACCGTGAAACGATTGATGAATACTATGCTTTTAAGAATGAGTTTCCGGAAAGTAAATATTTGAGAGAAGCTGAGAAGATATTTAATGCATCAACCAAAGTAATAAAAGATTAAATTATAAATAGATTTATGGATTACAAAAAAACGAATGCTCCGTCTAATACTGTAACGCGTGACATGATGGAACTGTGCGCAGATACAGGTAATGTTTATGAGACTGTGGCTATCATTGGTAAGCGTGCCAATCAGATTAGTGTGGAAATCAAAAATGACCTTTCTAAGAAGTTGGCAGAGTTTGCTTCTTATAATGATAATTTGGAAGAGGTTTTTGAAAACCGGGAGCAGATTGAGATTTCCCGTTATTATGAGAAATTGCCGAAACCGACATTGATTGCTACTCAAGAGTATATCGAAGGTAAAATTTATTATAGAAATCCGGCTAAAGAGAAAGAAAAATTGCAGTAAAGGAAAACTGTAAATAAGGAATAGATAAGAATAAAATAGTCAGGTAGTAAGTAGGAATTATATTCTTATTATTACTTGGCTATTTTTTTAGTCACTAATTTTTTATTGACTATCGACCGTCTGACTACTAACTTCTAATTACTAAAATAATTATGATTCAACGAATTCAGAGTGTTTATTTACTGCTTGTTACCGGTTTGTTGATAGCAAGTATGTGTTTGCCTGTGGGCTCTATAATCGACTTTAACGGAGCAGCGAATGTGTTTAAACCGTTAGGACTTATGATAGGTGAGACGTTTCAGTCTACATGGGGACTTTTTGGGATATTGATGTTGGCTGCTATTATTGCATTTGCCACTATTTTCTTGTTTAAGAATCGTATTTTGCAGATTCGTATGGTTATATTCAATAGTCTTTTACTGGTAGGATATTATCTGGCTTTTTTAGCTTTCTACTTTGTGCTTCGTAGTGACGATACATCTTTTCAGTTCCATTGGGCATTGTGCTTTCCATTGATAGCTATTATACTGAATTATCTTGCTATGCGTGCAATTGGCCGTGATGAGGCTATGATACATGCGGCTGACAGATTACGGTAAAATAAACGGTAAGTTACGTGTATTTATAGTTTTTTAGTTTTGTTTGAAAATACAGAAAGTCCGCCATATCTCTTAGAGATAACAGCGGACTTTCTGTATTATATATAAATTCTTTTGGACTTCTTCTTTGTGTCAGCTATTTGGTTATATCAAACAAATAGGTAAGTTTTATCGATATAGTGTTATGGGCAGCGCGGGAAAAATCATCTTTCTTTCTGGTCTTATAAAAATCGGCTAACCCGAAATAGTATCTGCCTTCTAACAGGAAATTGCCGGCTCTTTTGGTTCTGATCTCGAGTCCGCCACCACCTGCAATTCCATAGTCGAATTTATTTTCTATCTTTTTTCCGTATTCTGGTCTTATGGCTATTTGCTCAGCAGTCCAGCCGTCTGCTTTTTCCGATTCGTTGATTAGGAAAGCTACCTGTGGCCCCAAATTGATAAAAAACTGTACGCCCTTGTCTTTGCCAAAAGCCAAATGAGCAAGAAATGGAATTTCTAAATATGTCATCTCCCGGCTATAACTACGGCTTAAATCTTTTTGTCCGTCAGCTGTTTCAAATAGGGCTTCCCAACCACGCTGTGATATGTTTAATTCAACTTGCGCACCACAGATCATTGCAAAATATTTTTCGGAAATATAACGTCCAGTCAGACCGGCTGTGATGCCCATAGGCATGTTTTGTTTGATCTTTGGTTCGAAAGTCACTTTATTGAGGTTAACGCCACCGTTGACGCCAATAGAGAAATTATGTCGCAATTCGCCTATTTGTGCCATTGACGGAAAGGCAATGCCTGACAATAATAATATGATAACTGCTATTATTGATTTTTTTTTATTAATCATCTTATTCAAAATCAAGTTTTACTAATTCAAAATTCTTGGTAAAACGGACGAAGAATACTTTCTTATTAATGAAACCGCCCCAGTTGTTAACTCTTTGGAATTTAAACCCGGTTTGTATAGGAGTCAAATCCATTTTAGGCAGATTTTTTTCCAGTTCGGAGCCGTATTTAGCCAGTCCCTTCAAGAAGAAAAAACCGGTATCAAACCCAAGCATACCGTACTGCGGATAGTTTACGGTCATGTCTTTACTGTACCATTTATGGTAAGAGTTGATAAAGTTGATAGCTGCTGGAAGCATATTGTTCGTGTAGAACGAGGAATAAAAATAAGTGTCCAGTTCAAAGAAACTGTCTAAATGGTTTTTGGTATAAGTTTGCCATTCGGGATAGCCGAAAAGGTGAATGTTGACGTCCGGGTTTTCCCTTACCAGCATGGTTAATTGGGGGATGATTTTGATAAGTGTCACATCACTGCCGGAAGTGGGAATAAAGATATTCTCTTTATCATTTCGGAGAACCTCTTTCATGTTTTGTGCCGTTGCTGATTCGGACAGCGTTTTAACGGAGATTCCTTTGTTGCTTAATTCCTGTTTCAACCCTTTGATAAATTCGGTTTTATCTTTTTCTACTGCCGTAGCTTCCAATATTATTATATTGGCGTCCGGAAATTGGCGTGTAAAATGTTCGTATACTTCAGAGTACAGATAAGACTGTGGAGTATTGATTTGATAAATAAAGGGGTTGTTGAATACCTCCTCTTCTTTGGAAGAGAAAGGGATAACCATGCGGATATCGTGTTTTTTGGCAAAGGTTGCCAGCGTTTTCACATGTTGTGATTGTGATGGTCCGAAAATGATATTCATGTTTTTCATTTCCTCCTTGGCGAGGATTGTGTTCAGTGAAGCCTTGTCGTCTCCACAGTTATAAACATAAAGATCGACAGAAGTGCCTGTACGTTTCAGGCTATCCACGGCGATAAGAAATCCTTCGTAGTATTCGATCATCCGTTTGTCCTGCAAAAAAGGAAGTAAGATCGCTGCTTTTACAGTACTTATTTTTTCCGGAGTTTCTTTATTGGCAAGGAATAATTCTCTATCGGTAGGGGGAATGGGGTTTCTGTTTCCTGGCGATGTCACCGGCTTTTCCGATGGATAAGGAATACATAAGAATTGTCCCTTTTTCATTCCTTGTTTTAATTCCGGATTGGCGTTGATAAGTTCTTGTTCACTGATTCCGTATTCACGGCTGACACTAAAGATCGTTTCACGACGCTTTACTTTGTGCATCTCTTTGCATCTGGACTGAACAGGGCCTTGAATCGTATTGGTTGTTTTCTCTGTGTCTGCATTATTTGGCTCTTGTGAGTCGGCAGTTGCTTGTGCGGCTTCTTCGGCAGAAGGAATACGGATCACTTGACCGATGCGAAAGTTTTCCGCACTCAGTCCGGGGTTGGCTTCACAAATAGCCTTAGCCGATATATTGTATACAATTGTCAGTTTGTATAAAGTCTCTCCAGCTTGGATTGTATGGAATATTTCGCTTTGTTGGGCAGTTTTCTTTTGAGGAATTTTGATCGTTTGACCTGCGTATATTTTTTCATCACATCCGGGGTTTAATCTGATGATGTCG
The DNA here is from genome assembly GCF_000432295.1 of Bacteroides sp. CAG:189. Taxonomy (NCBI): domain Bacteria; kingdom Pseudomonadati; phylum Bacteroidota; class Bacteroidia; order Bacteroidales; family Bacteroidaceae; genus Bacteroides; species Bacteroides sp. CAG:189. The sequence continues at coordinate 14,618 of NZ_HF991111.1, read as the reverse complement.
GCTTGGCTTACTCCATACATACTGGATATGGAATATAGACTTTGTCCCTTTTCAATAGTGTGAAGGAAGTAGGATTGATTCTCTTGAGCATAAAGGCTCATACAAGAGATACTTATAAAAAACAGAAAAAAGAGTATACGACTGATTATCGGTTTCATCAATTTTTAAACTATTGGTTCTTAAAATCAGGCAACAAAGGTACGAATTCTGCTATATATCTGCCTAATAATTGCGTTAAGAAAATAATATTGTGTTTCTTTAATACCATAATTCGAGCGGAAACATTAATTTTGCAGATGTTATGTCACTACGTATATTATCTTATATCGTGCTATTATGCATCGCCCTTCCTTTCTCAGAAAGCAAGGCGCAGATCAGCTTGAATCCTGTAGGCATAGTGCTGAAGGAGAATGGAGTTGAACCGGAAGAGACCAAAACGCTTGAAGCGGGTGGAGAAACCTACCAGGGAGCTGCCCCGCTTGAAATTCGCTTTATGGCTAATATAGAGTCACCTTCTGCTACATTGCGTTATGAATGGAATTTTGCATACGATGCAGAATTTACGGATAATTACCTGCCACCGCGTTATGATGAAGAGACCACTGTACCCTTTGATACTTCAGGAACATTTTATGTCCGGTTGCAGGTGAGTGATACGAGTGTGGAGGACGGTCCGACTTCGACTTCGGACATTTTTGTAATCCAGGTACCCGAATCGGAGCTGAAGATTCCGAATGCTTTCTCACCCAACGGAGACGGTATTAATGACATTTTTAAGGTGAAGCATAATTCATTGGTCAGTTTCAATGCGGTAGTGTTTAATCGCTGGGGACAAAAAATGTATCAGTGGGGATTTCCGGATATTGATAAAGGATGGGATGGGACATCGAATGGGCATCAGGTTCCTGCCGGTGTCTATTTCATTGTCATAGAAGCCCGTGGATCGGATGGAGTAGTGTACAAACATAAAGGAGATATAAATATACTTAGGTAAAAAGAATATGCAGGAAACAGAATATATAAATGTATACGGTGCGCGTGTACATAATTTGAAAGATATTGATGCTGAAATTCCCCGTAACAGTATGACGGTGATTACCGGACTGAGCGGAAGTGGTAAATCCTCGTTAGCATTTGATACGATATTTGCCGAAGGACAGCGACGGTATATTGAAACATTTTCGGCTTATGCCCGTAACTTCTTGGGTAACTTGGAACGCCCTGATGTAGATAAAATCACCGGATTAAGTCCGGTAATTTCCATAGAACAGAAAACAACGAATAAAAATCCCCGATCTACGGTGGGAACGACAACGGAGATATATGATTACCTCCGTTTGCTTTATGCCCGCGCGGGAACAGCTTATTCTTATCTTTCGGGAGAAGAGATGGTGAAGTATACTGAAGAACAAATACTCGATCTTATTCTGAAAGATTATAAGGGAAAGAAGATTTATATGCTGGCACCGTTGGTTCGTTCACGCAAAGGACATTATAAGGAATTATTCGAACAGGTGCGTAAGAAGGGATATCTATATGTACGTGTAGATGGAGAGGTGCGCGAAGTGACGCACGGCATGAAACTGGATCGTTACAAAAATCATGATATCGAAGTAGTGATCGATAAGATGGTGGTAACTGATAAAGATGACAAACGTTTGAAACAAAGTGTTGCCACTGCTATGAGGCAAGGAGATGGTTTATTACTGATTCTGGATGTGGCGACTGAAAGTATCCGTCATTATAGTAAGCGGCTGATGTGTCCTGTTACCGGATTGTCTTATCGGGAACCGGCGCCGCACAACTTTTCGTTTAATTCTCCGCAAGGAGCCTGTCCGAAGTGTAAAGGGCTCGGAGTAGTAAGCCAGATTGATGTGGACAAGGTAGTTCCCGATCGCAGTATGTCTATCTATGAGGGTGCTATCGCCCCATTGGGCAAGTATAAGAATGCGATGATATTCTGGCAGATAGGAGCATTGCTTGAAAAGTATGAGGCTACGTTGAAGACTCCTGTTAAGGATTTGCCGGATGATGCCATTGATGAAATCTTATATGGTTCGGATGAAAGAATCAAAATAAAAAGTTCTCTGATCGGAACTTCTTCCGATTATTTTGTGACTTATGAAGGCGTGGTTAAATATATTCAGATGCTGCAGGAGAAAGATGCTTCGGCCACTGCCCAGAAATGGGCGGAGCAGTTTGCACGTACTACCGTTTGTCCGGAATGTAAGGGAGCACGATTGAATAAAGAAGCATTGCATTTCCGCATTCACGATAAGAATATCAATGAACTCTCCAATATGGATATCAACGAGCTTTATGACTGGTTGATGAAAGTAGATGAATTCTTGTCGGATAAACAAAAGAAAATCGCTGCTGAAATATTAAAAGAAATACGTACGCGCCTGAAGTTTTTGTTGGATGTAGGACTCGATTATCTGGCGTTGAACCGTAGTTCGGTAAGTTTATCGGGAGGGGAAAGTCAGCGTATACGTTTGGCTACGCAGATAGGTTCGCAGTTGGTGAATGTACTTTATATTCTTGATGAACCGAGTATCGGGCTCCATCAGCGGGACAATCTGCGACTCATCAATTCGTTAAAGGAATTGCGCGATATGGGGAATTCTGTTATTGTGGTCGAACATGATAAAGATATGATGCTTGCAGCCGACTATGTGATCGATATGGGGCCGAAGGCCGGCCGGTTGGGAGGTGAAGTCGTGTTTGCCGGTACACCGCAGGAAATGTTGCAAACCAATACGCTGACTTCCCAATATCTCAACGGGCAACAAAGGATTGAGATTCCTGCCAAGCGCCGTCCCGGTAACGGTAAGTCGTTATGGCTTCGCGGGGCGAAAGGGAACAATCTGAAAAATGTCGATGTGGAGTTTCCATTGGGTAAGTTGATTTGTGTAACCGGTGTCTCCGGCAGTGGTAAATCCACTTTGATTAATGAGACCTTGCAACCGATTCTTTCACAAAAGTTCTATCGGTCTTTGCAGGATCCGTTGGAATACGATTCTATCGAAGGGTTGGAGAATATAGATAAAGTGGTGAACGTAGACCAGTCACCATTGGGCCGTACCCCGCGTTCCAATCCGGCAACGTATACCGGTGTCTTTTCTGATATTCGTAATCTTTTTGTCGGCTTACCTGAAGCGAAGATACGCGGTTATAAACCCGGCCGTTTCTCTTTTAATGTATCCGGCGGGCGTTGTGAGGCATGTTCCGGAAATGGCTATAAGACGATTGAAATGAATTTTCTGCCGGATGTGTATGTACCTTGCGAAGTATGTCATGGTAAGCGTTATAACCGTGAAACCTTAGAAGTACGTTTTAAAGGAAAATCCATTGCTGATGTGCTCGATATGACGATCAACCGTGCTGTGGAGTTCTTTGAAAACGTGCCGCAGATTCTGAATAAAATCAAGGTGATACAGGATGTCGGACTGGGATATATAAAGTTAGGACAATCGTCAACAACCCTTTCCGGTGGTGAAAGCCAGCGTGTGAAATTGGCTACCGAGCTCTCGAAACGCGATACGGGCAAAACCCTTTATATTCTTGACGAACCCACTACCGGGTTGCATTTTGAAGATATCCGCGTACTGATGAATGTGCTGAATAAACTGGTAGACAAGGGAAATACGGTTATTGTGATTGAACATAATTTGGATGTAATCAAAATGGCTGATTATATTATCGATATGGGACCGGATGGGGGTAAAGGCGGCGGTGAGTTATTGAGCTTCGGTACTCCGGAGGAAGTTGCGAAGAGCAAGAAAGGATATACTCCGAAGTTTCTTCGCGAGGAACTGGCCCTTTGATCGGATTCCCAAAGAACACATACCCTGAAGATGAAGAATTATTTATTTGTTTTATCGTTATTATTGGTTTGTTTTCCGGTATCTGCCAACGATGATGCCTTGTTGGACAGTCTGCGTTTGAACTTGGAAACGGCTGAGGGAAAAACAGGGAATGCCTTGGCCGAAGCCTATTCGGATTTGGGGGATTATTACATGTATAAGCAGCACGATTCGGCTTATTATTATTTTCAGAAAGGCATAGATCATCTTCACAATCATACCGATTTCTGTTATTCCGGATTGTTGAGTAATATGGCTACCTATTATTACTCTATAGGGGATATAGATAAGGCACTTTCTTCTTATCTTTTTGCTTTGCAAGAGGCCGTGAGATTAGGGCATGATGAGATTTCCACTTTAGTATCTTCGTCACTCGGAGTGATTTATCGTAGAAAGGAGATGCCGGATTCTGCTCTTTATTATTATAATAGAGCGCTGGAGTTTGCGGAACATCAGAATGACTTTGCAACTATTGCCAATTTATACACTAATATTGCGGTGTTGTATAGTGCTACTTCCCGTTTGTCGGAGGCGATTCCTTATGCAGAAAAGGCAGTAGGATTTTCTCTGAAAGGAAATGATCCTGTTCAGACGGTGTATAGCTACTCTGTTTATGGTTCTTTGCTGATAAAGAATAAGGAGTGGGAAAAAGCTTCGCAGATATTGAGAAACGGGGTGGCGGAGTCGAAAAAGATGCAGTCATCACAACTTGTAGTGAAGTGTATTACTCCTTTGCTGTCTGTCTTTGATTGTTTGGGGCAGGCCGATTCTGTAAAATATTACATGGATATAGCAGAGAAAGAACTTCCTGAGTTATCTCCCAATGCGATAGAAGTACTCGGTTTTTATGAAGTAAAAGGAGAACTGTTTAACAGATACGGGCAATATCGTGAGAGTTTGGAAGCTCTGAAAAAGATCGAAAATCTGCGCGGAAAGAATCTGCATACACCGCTCGATCTGCTTTATTTCCGGTTTGCAAGCAATTATTATGGCTTGAAGGATTTTACTTCTGCATATGTGTATATGAAAAAGGCTTATCTGGCAAAAGATTCCCTGTTCGCCGGTGAGGTACAAAAGCAATTGTCTGACATGACTGTAAAATATCAGACGAAAGAGAAAGAACTTGAGATAGCGCAATTAAAGCAGATTCAAACCGAGCAGCATGCTCTGATGGTAAAAAGAATTTTTTATCTTGTACTTTTCTTATTGGTCCTGATTGCAGCGTTTCTCGTTTTGCTGTATAAGAAAAAGGCTTTGGAGAAAGAAACTGATCTTCGTCTGGCACGTCAGTATATCGATGGATTGGAGAGCGAACGGAAGCGTCTGGCAAAAGAACTTCATGACGGAGTATGTAATGACCTGTTGGGCATACAATATTACATGCAGACATCGGATGCCATAGGGAAAGAAGTACAGCAGAAGCTTTTTCCTATGATTGAGCAGACTCGTACGGATGTTCGTTTCATTTCGCACGAATTGATGCCTCCTGCTTTTCAATATGCCAATTTGAATGTGATGTTGGAGGATTATGTCGAGCGGCTCGGCAATGTACACCAGCTTATTCACTTTCATTATTTTTCTTTGCCGGAGCAAGCAAATTGGGAACTTGTTTCCTGTCAAAAAGCATATGAACTTTATCGTATCGTGCAGGAAGTGTTAGGCAATTCTTTGTCTCACAGCAAAGCTACTGAAATTGAAATAATCTTATCGATGATCGCAGAGGAGAGGAAGATTGTATTGACAGTTTCTGATAATGGTAAGGGGGCATCGGTTTCACTTGCCAGTGGTAACGGTATCGGATTGCGAACGGTGGAAGATCGTGTAAAATGCATTGATGGTGTTTATTCGTTGACTTCAGATGCTAAGGGAACTTCTTTTATTGTAGAAACGGGGATTTAGAGCTTGTTTAAATTTTGCTTAAAATAAACTGATCGATATTTTTAAGAGCAAAATTAAAACATTGGTACTTAATGAAAGGATACAAGAAAGAATGCATCAATCGCTTTTCAATGTCATAGTGCAGCCAATTGGTACATTGGCATATTATTCATTCTTTCGCTGATTTTTCACGGTTTTCCGTGAAGTGTGTTTTTACTAATATTCATTACTTTGCAGATGAATAACGAAGGACAGTAAATGAGTGAAACCAAGAAAAGCATATTATTGGTCGATGATCATGATTTAATTCTTCAAGGCATTAAATACATTGTCGATCAGATACCGGAAATAAATCAACTTTGTACAGCTTCTTCTGCAGAAGAAGCTTGTCGGTGTATTTCCAGCCAGCCTTTTGATCTTTATATCTTAGATGTCGAACTTCCGGATGCGTCCGGATTCGAGTTGATCGACCGCATCCGTGAAAAGCATCCGGAAGCCCGCATTATAATCAATACCATGCATGATGAAATGTGGAACATCAGCCGCCTGCTTCAGATGAAAGTATCTTCCGTTATCCTTAAATCTTCCAATATACAGGAAGTAAAACAGGCGATCCTTACTGTATTATCCGGTAAACAATATTTTTGTGATCACTTTGAGTCTTTATGCCGTAAACTTAAAAATACGGATACCGGAATATTTCCGAATGATGTGCTCACTACTCGGGAGATGGATGTATTGCAGGCTATTGCCGATGGGTTGAATACTAATGAGATAGCTGAATTGTTACATCTGTCGGATAACACGATTGAATCTCACCGCAAGCGGCTGATGCTGAAATTGAATGCTCGTAATGCAGTGGATCTGGTGATGAAAGCCATTTCCAAAGGCATTATTTCTCTGAAGAAACGCTAAATATTATATTCTGTATTATACACTAAAATTACATGATTTATGAAACACAATTACTCAACGTTCTGGCTAAGCGCCTGCTTTATTCTATGTTTGCTATTGTGCGGTAATGTATCTGCACAGCCGGTCACATCCTTTGAGGTCCAGCGCCCCGATTTCATGTCCGAACCTTATGAATTGCATTTAATGCTTCGTGTCCCGACTTCTTCGGATACGGAAGTTGGGCGGGAGTTTTACGCTGCATACAATTCTGAAACCGGAAAATATGAGATTCATGATTTGGAGGAATCGGCGGATTTTCTCATTAATGTGTATTACTCTTACTGGCAGCAATATGCCTATATTTTGCCTTATTCGTTTGTACAGCGTGTGACAGTAGGGGAAACCATGAAATTGGATCTACGGAATGTATACCATCAGTGTAATGTTACCGTGAAAGATTATTATGGTAATCCGTTTTCGAATGCTTCTTTGCAGGAATATCCTTACGGAAACAGTTACCAGCTTGATCAAGAGGGACAATTGCGATTCTATATGCCTAATGGTACCTATGATTTTTCAATTTCCGCTTCGGGCTACTCTCCTTTGAAAAAAAGCATAACAATGGCAGGAGCCGATCGTAATGTGACATTCACGCTCGATGATTATAGAAAAGTGAACTTTAAGGTTACGGATCATAAAGGAGACGCAATGGCGTATGCCAATGTAATGGTAGAGGAAGACAGAAGTTCTTTCTCTGTACAGACGAATGAAGAAGGGGAAGCGACTATGTTTCTAACTGATGGTAATTATGAAGTTTGTCTGTCGGCTACCGGATATTGGAGCTTGAACAAAGAACTTGTGGTGAACAGTGCTACTGAAACGGTAAGTCTTTCTTTTGAAGGATACAAACATTTATCTTTCAAAGTGAAGAATGGTGAGAATATGGATATTCATGTGAGTCATTTTTATCTTTATACTCAAGGTGAGGATTATTCTTCTTCCATTTCCGGTGATTCTTATTATATGCCGGAAGGGCTTTATATGTACGAGGTTAATTTTAATGCTACTTCTGCACAATATGGTTTGATTCAAGTCGGTAATTCGGATATAGAAAAGACATTTGATTTCAGTGGTTATAAAAAAGCAATTATAGAGTGTAGCCAGGATGTCAGATTTATCAATGTGTATGATCCTGCAAAAGAAGAATATGAGCCGATATGGAATATTTCGTTTCCTGATTATGCTGGTCCGGAAGGAGGGGAGACACCGGGGCAAGCGGACAGAACAGCTATCGTTTATCTTCTTGCCGGAGAATACGAAATCAATGGGCATGATACTCCTCAAACGGGTATGAAAATCCAACTGAACCAATCGGAACAGCGTTTCATTTATAATACACAAGCTTTGAATCTGCTCGATGTGGAATTGAATTTTATCAATTCGCCCGTTGATACTGACGAACTTAATTCTTGGTATGCCTATTTTATTCCTAAGGGATACAAGGGGAGTATATCCGGTAGTTCGTACAGTTTGCAAATACCTGCCGGTGAATATTCTTATACAGTTGAACATGATGCATATAATGGTTATGGCTTTATGAAAGAAGGGAATTGTAAAGTGGATGCTGCCAATCGTGTGTTGAATGTGGATTTGAAAGATTATCATTGTGTGAGTTTTAACGTATCGACTCCTGATGGTGTTGAAGTGGAATATCCGATCGTGGAACTCTTCAAAGATGGCGAGCCTTTTATGTCGGGAGAAGGGAGAGAGTATTTATTTGAAAATGGGAATTATAAAGCGCTGGTTTGGGATGAAGATGAGACAGAAGTTTTCCAAAAATGGGTATCTTTCACCGTATCCGGTAAAGACCAGATCATAGATGTGCGTTTTGAACATGCTAATACTTCTCTTGTTTTCACAGAGGTAAGAAACGAGAAGTTCGAACCGGTAGAAAATACAGATGTGGTCATCGCAGGAAAGACACCGGATTATGTGCATAAGAATTACGCTTTGTTTACGAGCATTCCTTGTGGTAAGAATAATTATACAATTTCTATTGGCGGGGCTCAAGTGCAGGCCGGTACAATAGAGATAAAAGCGGACGAAACGCTCGATATTACGTTCTTTATCAATTCTTCAGCAACCAGTATAAATGACCGGACGGAGGGAAAACTGTCGATGATACAGCAGGGTAACAAGTTACTGTTACTTTCGGAAAACGGAGAGCCATATTCGGTTTCCATTTATAGTGTAAATGGAAATAAAATGTTGGAAAAAAGGATGAATGGAGATGGCGAGCTTTCTGTAGAATCTTTCGGAAGCGGTGTTTATATTTTGCAAATAGTGAAATCCGGTCATGTGAAAACGTTTAAATTTGTAAAGAAATAAACTGGTAAATATTTTTAAGAGGAAAGTTTAAACAGGCTCTAAGTATGATTCCCCCGACAAAAACGTTATTTTGTTTTTGCCGGGGGATTATTTTTTCTTAATTTTGTTCCTTTAAAACAGATATTCAGTCTTATTTGAATTTTACTCAGCATTGTTTTGAGGAGAATTTAAACGAGCTCTTAATTAGACTCGATAGTTATGAAAATAAATAAAACAAATGCCGCCCGTCTTTTGGATAAGTCAAAAATCTCTTATGAGTTGATTCCTTATGAAGTGGACGAGAATGATTTGAGTGCAGTTCATGTAGCGGCTAATCTTGGTGAGAATATAAGTCAGGTGTTTAAAACGCTTGTTTTGCAGGGTGATAAAACCGGGCATTTTGTCTGTGTCATTCCCGGAGATAAAGAGGTGAATCTGAAACTTGCTGCTAAAGTATCCGGCAATAAAAGTTGTGATATGATACCGATGAAAGAGCTTCTTCCTACCACCGGGTATGTTCGGGGAGCTTGTTCGCCTGTAGGGATGAAAAAGCATTTTCCTACTTATATTCATGAGACCTGTCTTGAATTTCCATATATTTATGTAAGTGCCGGCCAGCGTGGGTTACAGATAAAGGTTGATCCGAACGATTTAATAAAAGAAATACATGCTGAAGTTTGCATCTTGTTTGTTGAATAATTCAAAAAAAGTATATATTTGCAGAAACTATACCAAAAAAAAGTAAACCATTATTAATTAAATATTTATATCTTATGTTTAGTAAACACCCTAAAGGGCTGATAGCAGCCGCCTTAGCCAATCTTGGCGAACGCTTTGGCTTTTATACTATGATGGCAATCCTCGTTCTTTTCTTACAAGCAAAATTTGGACTGGATGGAAAAAGTGCCGGATTTATCTATTCTACATTTTATTTTTCTATTTACATTCTTGCCCTTGTAGGCGGCATTATTGCTGATAAAACGCGAAATTATAAAGGTACGATTATGGTAGGTATTGTTTTGATGGCATTAGGCTATCTGATGCTTGCCATTCCTTCTAAAACTCCGGTAGACAATCAGACTTTATTTTTGGCTATCACTTGTATCGGGTTATTTGTTATTGCTTTTGGTAACGGGCTTTTTAAAGGAAATCTTCAGGCATTGGTCGGGCAGATGTACGATAATCCGCAATATTCTGCTATGCGTGACTCCGGTTTCTCCCTTTTCTATATGTTTATTAATATCGGTGCTATTTTTGCTCCGATGGCTGCTATCGGTGTACGTAACTGGTGGTTGTCTACTTTCGGTTTTGCCTATAATGCCGATCTTCCTGCGCTGTGTCACGGACAGTTGGCGCAGACACTTACTCCCGAAGCCATAGAAACTTATACGAGGCTTGCTTCGGAATCATCGTCAGTGCCTGTTACCGATCTGACCGCTTTTGCAGCCGATTATTTGAACGTATTTACTACCGGATTCCATTATGCTTTTGGTGTTGCTATCGTGGCTATGGCAGTTTCGCTTCTCATTTATGTATTGAATAAGAAGAACTTTCCTGATCCCAGCAAGAAAGTGGAAGCCAATAAAACTACCGGAACTTCTGCAGCCGTTACGGAGATGAGCGCCCAAGAAGTGAAGCAACGCATTTATGCTCTGTTTGCTGTATTTGGTGTTGTTATTTTCTTCTGGTTCTCATTCCATCAGAATGGTTTGACATTGACATTCTTTGCAAAAGAATACACTGATCTGAATCTTTTCGGTATGCCTATTTCCGCAGAGTTGTTCCAATCGCTGAATCCTTTCTTTGTGGTATTCCTTACTCCGGTAGTTATGGCGATATTTGCCCGTCAGCGTGCCCGTGGATGTGAACCGTCTACTCCCAAGAAGATTGCTATCGGTATGGGAATTGCTGCTTCGGCATTTGTTGTGATGGCTGTCGGTTCTTTCGTTTCCAACTTACCTTTGCACAAAGAAATTCTTGAAGTAGGAACGTCTCCGGTAAAAGTAACTCCATTGTTGCTGATGGTGACTTACCTTATCCTTACGGTTGCCGAATTGTATATTTCTCCATTGGGTATTTCGTTCGTATCTAAAGTGGCTCCTCCTAAGTATCAAGGAATCATGCAAGGTGGTTGGTTGGGTGCTACCGCCATCGGTAATCAGTTGCTTTTCATTGGTGCGGTATTATATGAGACAATTCCTATCTGGATGACATGGACCGTGTTCGTTGTTGCATGTAGTATCT
>NZ_HF991111.1:0-3298 GCF_000432295.1 Bacteroides sp. CAG:189 | reverse complement strand
TGGAAAGAGTGGCTAAATAAAAGAATCTTTTTTTAATTTGTTTTTTTTGAATATGATGAAAGGGTGTATCGGTAATTTTCCGGTGCACCCTTTTTGTAATGTGCCAATGTGTCAATATGCTAATGTGCCAATTGGTTGCGTCGTGGTCTTGAGTAGTAATTAGCCCATGGCCTTATTCTTTAATTGTTCCATTGTTCATTGTTCATTCTTTAATTGGCACATTGATACATTGGTGCATTATTTATTTTTTCTGTTTAAAAACTAAAATATTATTATAAAGATAAATCTTTGTTTCTATATTTGTACGTGTTTTATGTTTTATTATATCATATAAGAAAATGGATATTTGGAACGCCTTTCTGGGGCTCTAAAACCATCATGTGAAAGTACAATAAAGATAATGGAGAGAGAGACCAATGTTAAAACATGTTTAAAGGAATGGCATAAGCATCCTTTTAGTTGGTTAATCGTCCTGTTCGGGATGGGTTATGGTGTTTTTTATGTAATGGTGCGATATCTTTTTAGAGCCAATGGTATCGGAGTTATATTTGTCAGCATTATTTTGGGGATATTACTTGTGTTGGTAAATTGGTTGTTATGGAAGTCTGTCGCTTTTCATTTTTGTCCGAAGAAGGATACGGCCTTGGATGCTCTTGATATTTTAGCTTTATACAAAGCATGGGGAATGCATGTTTTGCTTTATATGATATGGTTCATTCCTGTATGGCCCGCCTTGCTGATCATATTTATTTGGTATTGGGGATGGCAGCATAAATATAACGTCCGTTTAGGATGTACCTGCCCTAAATGCGGGGAGATATCCCTTAAATCGCTTTCCGATGCAGAGTCCGATCCGTTATTGTATGAGAGCGATTGTACGGAGCTTGAGAAAGGAATAGCCGATATAAGGTATTATCGTTGTTCTTCTTGCGGTAAACTTCTGAAGCACCGTATACAGCTTGATAAAAGGCAAGAATGGCATTTGCTTCCATCTGTCATTACTAAATGTTCAACCCCATGATATAATCATTCATATAATATCCGTTTCCTATCGGAAAATCTCCTTCGCGTAATTTTCTCATTCCCATTTTTTCATAAAAGTGCAGGGCTTTATTATTCCGGTTTACATTCAGTTCCATCAGACAGGGGGCAGGGTGTATTTCCTTTATATACTTGATAGCCTGCCGAAATAGGAAACTACCCAAGTGTTGTCCTTGGAAAGCCGGGAGCACATAAATCTTTTGTAAATGAAATATAGCATCTTCCTGAGGCTGTACCGATACATATCCGCAAGGTTCGTCTCCTTTGTAGGCTATGAAATAAACATGGCCTTCTTCTTCCATTTGCTTGCGAATATTTTCGTGAGAGTACATCCAGTCCATCATAAAATCTAACTGTTCGGTTGAGATTATTTCTTTATAAGTAGCGGGAAAGACGATGGAAGCCATATTGTGAATCAATCCGCAATCTTTTGTTGTCGCTTTTCGGACAGTAAACATAAGTGTATCGTATTTTGGTTTTGAATGGTACAAATATAAGGTAATAATCGGTATAATTGAATGAGTGGTATTTTAATGTGAGTTAAAATCGTATTTTCAGTAGGGTACATATCTTATTCGGTAAGATGCGTTATATGATATGATCAATATGGATCTATCATATAACCATATAATAATGTGACTGAATAATGATAGATTAATTATTATTAAATTATAGTACTTTGTATTACATAGTACTTATATGATACATATATTTGTTTCATCAAATTAAAAAAAGTGATTTATGAATGTAGATAATGTAAAGTCGCAGATGCGGAAAGGGATGTTGGAGTACTGCATTATGCTATTATTGCATAAAGAGCCGGCTTACGCTTCGGACATTATCCAGAAGCTGAAAGAGGCCCGGTTAATTGTGGTGGAAGGTACGCTGTATCCATTGCTTACCCGGTTGAAGAATGATGAACTGTTAAGTTATGAATGGATAGAATCTACTCAAGGCCCCCCGCGTAAATATTACAAGCTGACAGAGAAAGGGGAGATTTTTCTGGGAGAACTGGAAAATTCCTGGAAAGAATTGAATGAAACCGTGAGTCATATAGCAAATAGATAACAGATTAAAGGAAGATATAATAATGAAAAAAACATTGACTGTAAATTTAGGTGGAACTGTTTTTCATATAGATGAAGATGCTTACCGCCTGTTGGACAATTATTTGTGCAATCTTAAGCTGCATTTCCGTAAACAGGAAGGGGCAGAAGAGATCGTAGATGATATTGAAGCTCGTATTTCGGAATTGTTTTTGGAAAAGCTGAATGCCGGTTCGCAAGTGATTACGCTTGCTGACGTAGAGGAGGTGATTGCTCGTGTCGGAAAACCGGAGGATTTTGGGACTACAGATGAAGAGGAAAAGAGGACTTCGTCCGGTACTTCTGCCGCCTCTGCTACTTATACGTCCCGTCGCCGTTTATATCGCAATTCGGATGATAAGATATTGGGAGGAGTCATGGGTGGTTTGGCGGCATATTTAGGGTGGGATCCCACGCTGTTGCGTCTTCTCGCATTGGTAATCCTTATTTGTGGATATGGCACTTTGATCCCCGTGTATATCATTTGCTGGCTGGTTATCCCGGAAGCCCGTACAGCAGCAGAGAAACTCAGTATGCGTGGAGAGGCGGTGACGGTTGAAAATATAGGTAAAACGGTGACTGATGGTTTTGAGAAAATGGCTAACGGAGTAAACAGCTATATGAATTCTGAAAAGCCGCGTACTTTTCTCCAGAAATTGGGTGATGCGTTTGTTGCTGTAGCGGGATTCTTCTTGAAAGCATGTCTTGTGGTATTAGCTATTATTTTCAGTCCTGTATTATTTTTACTTGCCATTGTGTTTGTGGCATTGGTTATAGCGGCTATTGCAGCAGCCATCGGTGGTGGAGCTATACTCTATGAGATACTTCCTTCGGTGGATTGGTCACCTTTGGCTTCTATTTCTCCATTGATGACAGTGGCAGGAAGTATGGCAGGTATTGTTCTGGTCGGTATCCCATTGGCATGTATTGTCTATACTATTCTTCGTCAGATATTTCATTGGTCGCCAATGGCTACCGGATTGAAATGGTCATTGCTTATCCTTTGGATTCTCGGATTGGCTATTTTCCTTATTAATTTATCTGCTTTGGGTTGGCAATTTCCCCTTTATGGAATCCATAGACTTTTTTAATAATCAAGTGATAAGAATAGCCAAGCAGTAAGCGGTAAGTAGTAAAGTAGTAAGTAGCCAAGTAGTCAAGTAGTTAAGTAG
>NZ_HF991110.1:44924-47083 GCF_000432295.1 Bacteroides sp. CAG:189 | reverse complement strand
CAGCGTTCCCCGCTAAACCATTATAAACAATTTTGACAGGAATATGATGAAATCCAAGTTCTTTTATATCATTCTTAGTATCCATATACTATGTGGAATATTAGGATTAATGATTTTAAGTTTCGTAGATAATTATGACCGAATACGCTGGAGTATTGGCGATATGCTACGTTTATTGTTTTTCCTTACTCCTTTCGTTTTGGTGTTCTGTGTGCCTAAAAAATCACCTACATGGAGCAAAGTCTGTATGCGTATTTATTTTGGAGTATGTATATTGCCATTCGTTATTTTTCCTCCATTATGGTGGATGTTGTTCAATTTTGACCATATTATTGCTGAGAATGAGCAGTATATTATCCGGTTTTATAAAGGCGGCTTCCGTGATTATTATGAACAAAAAAGTATATATAAAAAAAGTGGGATTTTAGAGAAATATGTAGGGTGTTTTGCCTGCTATAACTCTGGTGTGTATTATGAGTTGAACCAGTTAGAGTATGATATAAAAGAATTTAAGATTGATAAAATGACATTTACAGGAAAAGTGCATTTGAAACGAAGTGAAGATGAGCAAATTGTAACTAAAGACACACTTATTGTTTGTCCGATTGTTAAAGATGCACCTTATTAGTTGAGTTTATAACAAGGTCGAGATAACAGCTTAATGCTGTTCCTCACCAAACCATTAGCTGTAAAATAAATATGAAACAGAAAAATTATATATTCAAATTATTATTGAAAATTTGGCTTAGCACATATTTTATTTATATGTTTTGCCTTATATGTATGACAATAATAGTTGAAAAAGATAAAATCAATCATCCACATTGTTATATTAATCCTGTAACACCATATCTTTTTTGTTTATTCATTTCATCCATATTATCAGGTATTTCTATTACAATGTTTCTTAATTGTTTTGCATTAATAAGGAATAATTCGCTATATAGTTTTCTTTCCTTTTTTCTTGCACATATCCTAATAATGTTATATGTTTATATAGAATCTGAATATAAAATAGTATCAACCTTGAATTTTTATACAATCCCATTTATGGTAATTTTACTATGCTTGTATATAATTTTCAGAAAAAAAGTACAGCTAACAAGCACCTGTGCCACCTAACGGCGGCAAGCTGCAAACCATTACAGACAACTTAATACAGAAATATATGGAATATATACCGGATTATCTGAAACCATTTATTATACACAAAGGCTATTTTCCTGAATTGATAGAAGATTCATGGTTTAATAATCCTGTGTATTGGAAAGGTCGGTTAATATCACCGCAAAACGAAACAAAATTCAAACTTTACTTTTGTGGTGAATTAATTGATAATTCCATTGTAGGCAAGCAAACTTCACCTTTGGCAATATATGCGGATTCAGTACATTCAGGAGAAAGGATTACTCTTTTTGATGAACGGTATAATGGATATGAAGCATTACTAATAGAGGATAAGAGAGAACTACCATTATCTCCTGAAATTCAGTTTGTAGATAAAGATGCTGAAAAAGAATTTGAAATTATCATTCTCGGATGCAGTAATACCGATTTCGATGATGAATACCCAGCCACCGAACAAGTACAACTAATTAACGGCGACCGGGTAAACAAAGAGTATCTAAAACGTAATGCTTTTGATTTCATTTCCATACTTATTCGCAATGCCAAAGGTCAAGTATATACGATATTGGAAATGGAATTATGTTAGTTAAATCATCTGTAACAAGGTCGAGATAACAGCTAAACGCTGTTCCTCACCAAACCATTAATGGTAATAAGATATATGATAGACTATTTATATTATAGGTTTTATAGATTATGGCTTCATTCTTCTGTATCGGAAGGAGCCACATTTTTGGCAATGCTTTTGTTTTCGGTCATGTTAAGTACAAATGTATTAACCGCATGGGGTATATTAACCCAATACGGAATCATTGATTATCCGTCCGATACTCAATACTATATCATTGAAGGCAGTTTAATAGCATTGCTGTGTGGCAGATTTTTCTTCAAGAAAAGGTACAGAAGAATTATAACCAAGTATGAGGATGAAAACTCTGTGCAACGTAAAGTTGGAACGTGGGCACTTACTGTATATATAGTGGCAACCTTTACTTGCTTTTTCATAGAGGCATTGCACAGACAGGGAAAAA
>NZ_HF991110.1:13994-44844 GCF_000432295.1 Bacteroides sp. CAG:189 | reverse complement strand
GCTGAACCATTAGTATTCATTGTGATAGAACGGATTATGAATGACAACGATAAAATAAGGATTACAGAAGAAATCAGTAACAATCTGTTTCAAATGTTTCAGCGACATGAAAATATTGCGAACATGACGGAAGATGTTGATTTTATTATGCAATGTGCGTTTGACAAGAAAAAGTCTGTATGGGAATATTGTAGTGGGCATTTATACGTTTTAGCTCTAATTTCTTCTAACATACGAAAGCATATATTAGACCTAATGGATAAAGGTAGCTCGCACCAAAAATTCATTATTATATGTTCAGCTACTTTCAGACCTCTTAGTTTGATTGGCGATATGGAGTATGATAAAGAAGCATACATTGACTTCCTTAAAGAAATAGTAAAAAGAGCGATTGTCTGTAAAAGTCTAAAAATTAAGTCTATGGGAATACAACGAGCAATGCTACTTCAATTCAACTCCTTATCCCCTATGATAAAATCAGAACTGACGAACGATGAAAGCCTATCAAAAAGTCATGGCTGGATTTATGATATAATGACAAAAGGATATTCATTGGAACAGACTGAAAATGGGATTTGGATACATTTTCATGGTGGTGGACTGCGGCTTAATGTGAGTATGGATGATGTCGATGATATAGATAAATATATACAACAAAACTATGCCGACCGCATACAACTACAATTCATTCCACACAATGGCATGGAACATTTGAAACATCTATTCTAATAAAAAGAATACTAACAAGGTCGAGCCAACAGCTAAACGCTGTTCCTCACCAAACCATTAACATCAATAACAGTGTACCATAATGGAAACAAGAGATAAACTTTTTACAGAAGAACAGTATATAAAGCAATTGGTTAAGTATACTACCAGAATAGAAAAACTTAATAGTATGATAGAACAATCAGAAAAAGATGGAGATGAGATTAGCCCTGATTTGTATGGACGTTTATTTGATTGTAGAGTTTATACTATCGTAACTATGTATTCTATGGGGGAGAATTTAGAATCTATAAAATCCAATTATATTTCGACAATCAATGTTTTAGAAAAATGTTGGACTCCGTATGGCTATTATGTTCAGATGTTATGGCTGCTTTCAATAGGTATCATGTTGGAGTATGATAATAATGTCATTCACAAACTCCGTGTACTTATAGACATGAAAGAAGTTAAAGACCGTGTTTATGATGTATTGCTGAATTACCGTTTCCCGGAACGGAAGGAAATGGCGGATTGCGTGTTTGATACTGTGCCTTATCGGGCAATCTTGGAAGTATCGGATTTGGCTAAAACAAACAAGATCCAAGCGACGAAGCGATTGGAAAAGTATCTCAAAAGGGAATGGTATCGAGGACATTCCGATTGTGCTTGGCATGACGACCACAAATATGGTATAATACATGATGGATATTGGTGTTTTGAGAGCGGTGCATTGGTCAAGGTTTTGGGGCTGGATGATAGTAGCCTGAAAGGGTTGCCGTATTATCCATACGATATGGTACACTGGAATGAGAATAAAATATGATGTTAACGAAGCGTGATAACGCCTTACAGCGTTCCCCACTAAACCATTAAAGGCATGAGGAATTTATTGGAGAAATATTACAACATCAATTTTTACTGCTCTTATAAGTTGCAGTTTTTCATTTTTAGGAGGATGCTAAATCCTTTCTATTGGCTAAGTTTCTCGAAATGGAAAAACGGCTATATAAATCGGTGCATTTCGGTTAATAAGAGACAAGAAGCTGCCGGAATGGATAAAGGTGTCGATGTCTATATCAGTGATTTGGCACTTAGCACCCCATGTATCATCAGCCTTTGGGCATTCTGCCTTGGCTGCCTTGCTTGCATCAAGATTTTCAGGATAAGCCTATTAAGTATTTTGAGAAACGACATCATTTTTATTTCATGGCTCGTAGTCATCGGGATATGCGGATATTATGTCAATGAAATATTTCTGTTCAAGAATGACAAATACAAGAAGTATTTCGCCGAGTTTGACAAAAAGAAAAGGTATCTGCTCTACTACGGCATCTATGTCGTTTCCCTGATTATACGGTTAGCGACATTCTATTTATTGCTCGCCAGCGCATGAGGGAATACAAATTGAAAAGTAAAAATAATTATGAGCTATATTACAGCAGAAAGATTGGGAAGAGTTCTTATATGGGCATGGAACAAGTATGTGAAGAAAACCGCCATTCCTTACAAGAAGATTGACTTTCATTATTCGGATTGGGTCTTTCTCCTGACAGGTCTTGTCTTTTTGGGAATTGTGCTGGGTATGACCCTGTTTTATTTTGCATTTTGGAGAACATAATTCATCGACTATATATGAATAAAGGAATAAAAAAGACAGATAACTATTTTGAACGAGTGAAGCAACGTGCCAACCAGACGAATTACAGATATTATTTTTTTGATTACCTGAAAGACAGATAACTATTTTGAACGAGTGAAGCAACGTGCCAACCGGACGAATTACAGATACTATTTTTTTGACTACCTATATTTCAAGGGAGAGGTTTGGGGCAAGAAGATAGGACGGATGTCAGGTTTTATACTGCTGTTTTGGTATTGGTGGTGGATAGTAGTTCTGCCCGGCAACTTTCTCCTGATTAACAGTGTACCGCAATGGTCGTCCTTACATCTTGGCTATTTAGGTGCAATGTTTTTGCTTATTTTTGTATTTATTCTTGCACGATACAGGAAAGCTCGTGTACAGGCATTGTTGAACCACTACCGCCGCTCTAAGCATGTCAGCACAATACAGGCATGTTTTCTGTACCTACTGCCCTTTGTACTTTTCTTCTTAGAAACATGGCTGTTCGATGAATGGGGTTGGACGGATTGCGTGAGGTGGAACAAATGATATGTCATTCATATATAAAACATCAGATATGGAACAACGGGCTGTTCGATGAATGGGGTTGGACGGATTGCGTGAGGTGGAACGAATGATATGTCATTCATATATAAAACATCAAATATGGAACAACGGATTATATCATTTTCATTGTATCAATGACTGTCGGGAATATAATCCTATATATAAGGTATATTGTTTATTTATAAAGAAGTAGAGAATGAAAGCAAAGTTAAAATACCCGATATTCAGTTTTGTCCCCAAAGGCAACATGATATACGTGTTTCGCAAGGAAAAATTAGACCTATGAAAATAAAAGATTACGATACGGACGAGCTACTGATGATAGCCAACAATGTAACCGGTGAATATACCGACAAGCAGGTGCGGCAGGCAAAGCTGGAACTGTACAACCGAGGCGTGGACGACAAGGTGATCGCCGACATCATGGAAGAGAAGGAGGAAGCCTTCATGCGACGGCTGGATGCCGCCGTACGTGCGGAGAAAGCCCGCATGGACAAACAGAACGAGAAGAACAGGAATGTCAGTTACCAATGGTGGGAAATGCTCGTCATATTTATGTTTGCACCGTTCTATCTGTGCAGGCGGTACTATCTGCCCGGCGACTTCTTCCCCAAACTGAAACAGCTGAAAGCGGAAAAGTATGATTTGAAATTCAGGCAACGGATCATCTGTCTGCTTGCCGGAGATATGGTCTGGATTTTCATCTACTGGGTGTATTATTCCTTTGTAAAGAATTAGAGAGCGAGGTGGGATTTTTAATTCCACTTCCAGACACGGAAGCATTTCCGGCGAAAAACGGAAGCGGTTACCGGTCTATGGCGGTTATCTTTGCAGGATTTCATACATTACCGATTTATCCATTAAAAACGCATTATCATGGAAACGAAGTTTATCGAACAGCTGGTGATGACCGTACCGGAGTCACTGAGAGAAACAACCCTTGCCCTCCAAGCGGAAGTGGAGGAACTGCTGAAGGCGAAAAGCACGAAAAAATTCCTTGTGCTGGAACCCTATTCCCGGAACACGGAACTGTGCCGCCATGTCCTGCGGCGTATGGAAGAGCTGCCGGAACTGCCTTCCGTGTCGTGCAAAGAGTACCGGGCATTGCTGATGCTGCTCTCCCTCTCCAAAGAGGTGGAGATACAGAACGACCTGCTGCACCATTTCGTCGAGCCTTACCGGAAAGCGTACCGCACGCCGGAGATGCTCTATCTGTGCGAGGTGCTGTACCATACCGGCACTCCACAACCCCTGTACAACATGTGTAATGAGGTATGCGACTATTTCTTCGTGGAACGGCGCAAACAGATCAGCCGTCAGTCCACACCGCTTACCGAGCTGGACTTCCAGTTTGCCGAGAAACGGCTGAAGCCCCTGTATGCCGCCGTGTTCCGGATGAAGGTGAACCGCTACAGCTACCGGACGCACAGCGTGGAGGAACTCGCCGGAATGTTCTGCATGAGCGTTTCGACCTTCCGTGACAAGCTCCGCAAGATCTACCACCGCCCGGCCAACAGATGGCTCCAGGAACAACGCATCGGACAGATACGGCGGGACTTGAAATATTACTATGACCGTCCGCTAATGGAAATAGCCGAGAAGAACGGATTCGCATCGGCCAACCGTTTCTGGGAGTTCTGTACGGAACAGATGAAGCAAAGTCCGAGCGAGCTGCACAAGGATCTGTACGATGAGCTGTGCAAGGAACGCCGTAAGTTCTATCTGGGTGAATAGACACCGGCACTTTCGGCGAAAAGCGGAACAGGCATGTCGGGCAAAGCGCTTACATTGAAGCCATTTTCATACTTAAACGAAAAAACATTATGAAACTATTCAATGTTACCCCTTATCTCCTGTTGCTGGGACAAGAGAACAGCAACGAGGAAACACTGTCGAAAGCCAATGCCGAGTTCGTAAAGGAAGTGTACGAGCTGCAACGTGCGGAGAGCGACATCACCATTGTCCTTTTCCAACTGCAATACCTGAGTTGCAGGCTGGTCATCCTGCGCGAGCATTACCGCACGGCACAGAAGGAACATCTGATCTGCTACTCCTATATCATCGGCACTCTGACCTATCTGGAAGGGATGCAAGCCCACTGCAAGTTCGCCTATGAGATACATCCGGCGGGTGCGGATGTTTCCACCGTACCGGCCGGAACCCCTCCGGTCATCTGGACATCGGAAGTGATAAACCTGATAGAGTTGCTGTACGCCTGCCACGAGCTGAAGCTGTTCAACAGCGGTGATGTCACGCTGAAACGTGTGGTGGAATACGTGTGCGGGCTGCTGGGACTGGACGTGAAAAGCGCATCGAGCTACTACGCACGGATACGCAGGCGAAAGGCGGACGAACGTACCTATTTCATTGACCGCCTGCGTGAAGTGCTGCTCAAACGGATGGAAGAAGATGACGAGAAACATTACCATAGAAGGTAATCCGATTCCCGGAACGGATAGAATCCCCTGCAAGCCGTAGCCGTTTACAGGGGATTTTCCGTTCGGCGCATCGTCATTTGTTCAGTTCCAGGAGGTGCTTGAGGGCGGGATCGCTGGCGATGCGCTCCAGCTCGTCGGCCACGATCCGTTTGACATCCTCCTTGATCCGGTTGTAGTTCTCCTGTACCATTTCCTTCATGTGATCCACTCCGTCATCGTCCACGAAGCCGGTGATAACGGGTATCTTCTGATATGCCTTCTCCTCTTCGGCTATTTTCCCGGCATCGACGACAATCTCGCAGTGGAAGATTTTCTGCTCAATCCTCTCCCCGAAATTGTCGGCTACGGAGCCGACGAACATCCCCTGTGTCAGCCCGCTGATCTTGCTGGGTGGAATGAGGCTGTCCATTTGGGTGGATATGGAGGTGGAAACGTCCTGCCGGTTGATGGAGATGGAGTGGCGTTTCTGAAGTATCTTGCCGAACCTCTCGCTGAGGGTTTTGGCCGTTTCCCCCGTAACCTGCCCGGAGAAGATATTGCCGACAGTGTTGATGATCACCTTCGCCTCCTTGTCGGTATAGTCACGGATAAGCTGGCTGAAATCCTGAAAGCCGAGCAGTACGGCGACCTTGTTGCTGCGTGCGGTTGCTATCAGGTTGTCCAGTCCCTTGATGAAAATGGTGGGCAGCTCGTCGATGATGATGGAGCTTTTCAGCCTGCCCTTCTTATTGACAATCTTTACAATGCGGCTGTTGTACAGTCCGAGCGCAGCACCGTATATCGCCTGCCGGTCGGGATTGTTGCCTATGCAGAGGATTTTCGGCTCGTCGGGATTGTTGATGTCCAAAGAGAACTCGTCGGCGGACATCACCCAATAGAGTGCCGGCGAGATCATACGGGACAGGGGTATCTTCGCACTGGCGATCTGCCCCATGAGCTGGTCGGCGGCTCCCGCCAGCCACGCATCGAGGAAAGGACTGAGGTAGTTCTCCAGTTCGGGATAGGAGGACATGATGGGAAAGATCTGCTCGTAAGGCTTATTGAGGAACTCGACGGCATGGGGGAAGGTGCAATACCTGCCGTCCTTGTACACCCGCAGAAACCAGATGATGGCGGCAAATAGAATGGTGGGCGACTCAACGAAGAAATCACCCTGCTTCGCCGCCCACGACCGGTTGAGATTGAGCATGATGCTGTACGAACTCTCGTAAGCATCGGAAATGTCGGTCATGAACTTCGGGTTGAGGGGATTGCAGCGGTGGCTGCGTGAGGGATCGTCGAAGTTTATGACATAGAACTTCGGCGGCACTTTGTACCCCTCCAAATGGTTGAGCAGGTGGTTGTAAGCAATGGTGGAGAGGTCGGGAAACTTGAAATCGTAGATATAGGCGGCATAGCCTTTCTCTATCTGCTGCTTGATGTAGGAGTTCACCACCGCAAAGGACTTTCCCGAACCGGGCGTTCCCAGTACGATGGAGGCACGGAAGGGGTTCACGACATTGATCCAGCCGTCGTTCCACTTCTTGCCATAATAGAACCGTGTCGGCAGATTTACAGAATATTCGTTTTCGATAAGCCTTGTTTCCTGCATGAAACTCTCGTTCTCGTTGTTGAACACATCGTCCATGAGGTTCTGTCTGAGCAGACGGGAGATCCATACACCGGCGGCGAGCAGGCAGAGGTAGCCGACGGCAAGAGTGAATATATAAAAGGCGGTGCGTGCCATTAACGGTACGGGCAGGCTGAGCAGCCACCAGTTGAAAAAGAAGAGGACGACACCTGTGAAAAGGGCTGTCCATATATGCACCCATTTGATTTTTTCCTCCTTTACACCCTTCGTGCCCAGACACGAGAGGGCAAGGAAGGTAACGGAGAAAAGCTTTGTCCAAAGGATGGAGCCGAACAACCCGATCGTGCGCTGGAAGTTCAGCAGAATCCTGTCCACCACTCCGATACTGACATTCCACTCCCGGATGGCCGGATAGCAGAACCAATAGATATTGACAACTACGAACAACACACTGAGGGCACGCATAAAGTCCATGACTTTCGCCAGTCCCCTGAGATCATCTTCTTGTGACATAATACTGAATTTTAAAAAGTTTTCGTCTTGATAATTATGTAACACGGGGTCAGTCCTGACGCCCGTAACGTCGACGGCGTTTCTTCTTGTCGGGCTTCAGCAGCCTGGGATGCCGGGGGACATAGTTCAGCTCCGGCTCCATGCCGGAAAGCAACCCTCCCAAAATTTTTTCCCCGTTTCCGGAAACCGCAGCGGACGGAACGGGCGGCAGAAGTGGCGGCAGGGAATCTTGCGGCCGCTCCTGAAAGCGTCCGTTGAGCGTGTTTGCCGAAAACTCCTTGCCCAGACGTGAGCCGTTGAGCACGGTGCGGCTGCGGTGGTCTATAAAGGTAACGCCGTAAATCCTGCCGGTTCCGTTGCGGCGGAGAACAAAGTCTATCTGTTCTTTCGCCAGCCGGTCACGGAAATCCCGTTCGTCCACGGACCGGCGCAAAGCTTCGGCCACTAACGGCCGAAGCCGTTCACGGCACGGATCGGACTTGATTCTTGCGGCAGCTTCCCGCATCTTCCTATCCAACTGCTGTGCACCGGCCGTTCTGCCCAGCCGGGAGGACTTTATGGGAGTGGCCGCCGTTTCGCCGTTGCCGTCCAAAGCGGTATAGAGTATGCCGTGGTAGGTGCGTCCGCCAATTTCCCCCTTCACTTCTTCCACACCTATATTATACAGGGAAAGCAGGGCACGGAGTTCGCCCATTGTGCGGAAGCTGTAAAGCTTGAGCAGGGGTTTGAGGGTACAGGCGATCTGCCGTTTGATGTCCCCTTTGGCAACATCTACCGGCTTCAGCTGCCACTCTTCGCCTTTCTTCCGGCCTTCCGCCGGATGCAGTCCGTATTTCTGCTCCAGAAATTCGGTAATCTCCTTGCTGCGGCGGTATTCGAACTTGTCGGAAACCTTCCTTCCCTCACTGTCGACACGCAGGGAAACGATGTGGATATGATGCCGGCCGATGTCCTCGTGCTTGAAGACAAGATAGGGCTGGTTACCGTAACCGAGCCGCTGCATGTATTCCCTGCCGATTTCCGCCAGCTGCCCGTCGGTCAGCATGTCGTCGGGATGCGGATTGAGGGAGATGTGTATGACCGGCTTCTCGGTGCGGTAATGGTTCGGCATCCATTCGAGAAACTGCCGCACGGATTCATCCGGACGGAAACGCCCGTCTTCGGGATAACGAAGGAGATGTGCCGAAAGGACTTTCGCCCCGCCTTCATCGACCTTGTTCTGGTTGTAGGCCAGTGCGCCGTACAAGTTCTTACCCACGCTGATCCTGGCTACCATGTGAGGCGAGTTTTTGGGAAAGTTCGACAATCCGGCGGTTCAGCTCCACGAGTTCAAGGGTGAGCTTTTCAAGTCTGTAAAGCAGTGCCAACGCTTTCTTTTCGGTGAAATGGATGTGCAATTCCTTGACTGCCTGATTGTAATTCACTCCTATGGCACGGAACTGCCGGAACAGTTCCGTGAGCTTGGCCACATACTCCATTGTGGCACGGTCTGTCCGGATCACCCTGAACTCCTCGTTAAAGATCCGTGCGGCGATGAACTTGGATTTGGACAACAGGCCGGACTGCTCAAACATGGTGAGAAACCGTGCATGGCCGGCTTCGTCCAGATTGACGGTTTCACGGCGGACGGCCGGGTTCGACTTGGGCAACCTGCCCCCTTTTCCCCGTGTGTGGGGACGCTTTTTCTCGTTGTTCATATATACGTTTTTTATGTGGTACAATTCCACCGGGTGGAATTGCCGCCGTCAGCTCCCCCTCCCACAATTTGCGACTTCGGAGCAAATTGCAGCCCCCTGCAAGGGCAAGCGTTTTTTGCTGCAAAACGGAGTGGTGCTGCAAAAAACACAGCTTGCTATGTTCGGGCGAACATAAATCTTTCCTCTTTGGAGAGGAAAGAGCGCTTTCGGGGAAAGCGGGGATTGGCGACCGACGGAAGGCAAACTGCCCATTCCCCGGTTGGATGGCGCAAAGTTAGGAAGTGATATAATCAGTTGTATATCACCAATATTAGCCACATTATGCCAAATAGAAGCCACTTGCACACACGGGAGGAACAAGAGGATAAACGGGCGGTCGATGATGGCTGAACCAACGGTTGAGGATGTGCCTGAATGTGATGCGTAATGACGGACTGAATGACCAACCGGTCAGATAACCAACCAGACGGTCAGCCGTTGCAACGTTGGTGCGGTCATCCGGCTGACCAGCCAACCAAGCGGATAAAAGGCTGTCTGTCCGGCGGGATGATTAGGCAACCGACTATCTTCCTGTTTGTCCGACAGGCTATGCAGTCCGCCGGATTGTGTCATGTATGGTCAGACCGTCGGTCGGCCAATCAGACGGACAATACTTCGGTCGGTCGGCTGTTCAGTCAGCCATTCCACGTCAGGAGCCGGCCACTCGAACCCCGCCGTTCCCCAACCATGAATTTCCCTTCTTTTTCCTTCTTTATTTGCGGCGTTGATTCAAAAGTATCATTTGTAAACAAACTGCATCATGGAAAAAGAAACACTCTTTATCGCCTTTTCCACGCAAAAAGGCGGAGCGGGAAAAACAACGCTGACCGTGCTGGTGGCAAGTTACCTGCACTATGTGAAAGGGATGAATGTGGCGGTGGTGGATTGCGACTACCCGCAACACAGCATTGCCGAGATGAGAAAACGTGACCTGAAAACGGTCATGGAGGACGAGCATTACAAACTGATGGCGTACAGGCAACTGCAACGGATACGGAAGAAAGCCTATCCGATAGCGGAAAGTACGGCTGAGGATGCTGTCACGAAGGCGGACGAGCTGCTGGAAAAGATGCCGGAAACTGACATCGTGTTCTTCGACCTGCCGGGCACGGTAAACAGTACGGGCGTGTTGAACACGCTGGCGAACATGGACTATGTCTTTTCCCCCATTGCCGCCGACAGGGTGGTGATGGAAAGCACACTCCGCTTTGCGAGCCGGCTGAATGACACGCTGATCGCTACGGGCAAGACGAATATCAAAGGGCTGTACCTTCTGTGGAACATGGTGGACGGCCGGGAGAAATCGGAACTGTACAAGGTGTACGAACAGGTGATCGGCGAGCTGGGACTGAAAGTGCTGAATACCTTCCTGCCGGACAGCAAACGGTTCCGCCGTGAGCTGACGGGGGAACATAAGGCATTGTTCCGTTCCACGCTGTTCCCTGCGGACGGCACGCTGGTCAAAGGCAGCAACCTGAAAGAGATTACGGAAGAACTGTTGTCCATTATCAGGAAGTAGGCTATGGGAAACGAACGGAAAAAAATAAATCTGACGGACATTGACGAGGACTCCATAGTCGCCTCGTTCAAGGAAGGCCGGCCGGCGGACGGGCAGGCGCAAGCAGCCGGGAACAAGGAACAGTCCGGTGAAGAGAGCGGATATGTCCGTCTGTTCATCCACGAGTCACCGGTCTGCGCACGGCTTGGCAAGACAATCTACCTTCGTAAGGAGTTCCATGAACGGATTCAGAAGATTGTCCAGACAATCGGGAACAACGAGATGTCCATTTTCAGCTATGTGGACAACGTGCTGGAACAGCACTTTGCCGCCTATCAGGACGAGATCACGAAGGAATACAGAAAACGAAGTACCGAACTGTTTTAAACCCCGGAAACCATGTCAGCAATCTTATTCTTACTTATCGGCAGCTATCTGTTGTGGATAGCCGCCTACTTCTGTTACGAGCGGAGCAACCGAAGGAAGAGAGCGGAAAAAGCCGGGCAGATCCTTACCCGGATGGCGGTGGACGTGAGCGAGATTTTAGGCAAAAGCACATTTTCCCTTAGCCACTCCACGCCACAAACACCCGAAAAAATTGAAAACGAAAAATCTGTAAGTGAAGCAGATACTTTTGCACCGGAGAAAGAAAAGTACCCGAAAACAGTTTCCGCCGAGGAACTGGACAAGCTGTTTGCAGAAGGGAGTCCGCTGCCGGAAGAACTGGAACTGATGGAAGATATGGATGTTCCGTTGGAGTTCCGGAAAGAACCGACGGATGACAATCCTCCGATAGACGATGACGAGCAGGACAAACGCCTGCCGGGATGCACGCCGCAAGCCACGGGCATCCGCTTCGAGGACATGGGACTGGCGGTGCGTGTGGCGGTCAGCGGTGAAGCGGCCAGTGAGGAGGAAAGGCTTCAGGCCGGAAAGACGCTGGCGGAACTTCGCAATACCCCGATGTTCGAACAGCTGGGCTCCGGCGATGCGGAACGTGGGGAACGGATCGGCTCGCTGATCGAGCTGCACCTTGCGGCGTACCGCAAGCGTAAACAGCCGGACAGTGAAGCGGCGGCAGAAACCATACCGGACACTTTCTCCATAAGTGATATTGTCTAACGAATAAAGTAAAGCGTACATGAAAGAAAGAGATTACGGATAGCTGCCGGTTCATTCTTACCAGTAGAAATCCAGACAAATTTAATTAACAACCGGATACGGCGGACTCTTCCCTCCGTCGTGTCCAATATTCAAAATCCGATAAATTTATGAACACGAAACAACTTGTATTCGTGGCGGTCATGCTAATCGCCACAGGCTCGCTCCATGCGCAGGGAAACGGCTCGGCCGGTATCGCAGAGGCGACGAAAATGGTAACAAGCTACTTTGATCCGGGAACGAAGCTGTGCTACGCAATCGGAGCCGTGATCGGCTTGGTTGGCGGGATTAAAGTGTACAATAAGTTCAGTTCCGGCGATCCGGATGTGAGCAAAGTGGCATCCTCCTGGTTCGGTGCGTGCATCTTTCTGATTGTCGCCGCCACTATCCTGCGTTCGTTCTTCCTCTAAGGGACAGATTCACCTATATATAATAATGTATATGGACTATGAACTGAACAAGGGGATCGGCGAGAGTGCGGAGTTCAAGGGACTCAAGGCGCAATACCTTTTTATTTTCGCCGGCGGGCTGCTGGCTCTGTTCGTGCTGTTTGTCATTCTCTATATGGCCGGTGTCGGCCAATGGATCTGCATCGCTTTCGGTGTAACCTCCGCATCCGCACTGGTCTGGCTGACATTCCACCTGAACGGCAAGTTCGGAGAACACGGGCTGATGAAACTGCTGGCCAGAAAACAGCACCCCCGCTACCTGATCAACCGGATCAGTCCCCGAAAATTATTCACGGTTAAAAAGAAGAATGTATGCGGAACACACTAAAGGCCGCCACATTGGAAAGCAAGTTCCCGCTTCTCGCCGTCGAAGCGGACTGTATCATCTCCAAAGATGCGGACATCACCGCTGTCTTTGAGGTGGATCTGCCCGAACTCTTCACGGTGACGGCAGCTGAATACGAGGCTATCCATGCGGCATGGGCAAAGGCAATCAAGGTGTTGCCCAATTATACGGTGGTACATAAGCAGGACTGGTTTATCCGGGAGGATTACCGTAGCCAGACGGACAAGGAGAATCTAAGTTTCCTTTCCCGGAGCTACGAGATGCACTTCAACGAGCGTCCTTTCCTGAACCATAAATGCTATCTGTACCTGACCAAGACGACGAAAGAGCGCATGAGGATGCAGAGCAACTTCTCTTCGCTGTGCAGGGGATTCATCATCCCCAAGGAGGTGGACAAGGATACCACCGCCCATTTTCTGGATACGGTGGGACAATTCGCCCGTATCGTGAACGATACGGGGCTGGTGCGCCTAAGACGGCTCGGCGGTGATGAGATTACCGGCACGGAGGATAAGGCCGGACTGGTGGAGAAATATTTCTGTCTGTCAATGGAAAATACGACTGCGCTGGAAGACATCGAACTTGGAGATGACGGCCTGCGTGTCGGCGACAAGCATGTTTCGGTGCATATGCTCTCGGAACTGGATGCGTTGCCCAACAAGGTGGGTACGGACTGCCGGTATGAAAGGCTGTCAACGGACAAAAGCGACTGCAAGCTGTCATTCGCCAGTCCGGTAGGCCTGCTGCTCTCGTGCAACCACCTGTACAACCAGTATATCTTTCTGGATGACAGCGGCGAGAACCTGCAACGTTTTGAGAAGAGCGCACGCAACATGCAGTCGCTCTCGAAGTACTCACGGAGCAATCAGATCAACAAGGAGTGGATCGACCTGTACCTGAATGACGCACACTCGTTCGGGCTTACCTCGGTACGTGCCCACTGCAACATCATCGCATGGACGGACAACCCGATGGAGGTGAAGAACATGCGCAATGACGTGGGCAGCCAGATCGCCATGATGGAGTGCAAGCCACGCCATAATACGGTGGACGCCGCCACGCTGTACTGGGCGGCGATGCCGGGGAACGGCGCTGACTTCCCGGCAGAGGAGAGCTTCTACACGTTCATCGAACAGGCTCTCTGCTTCTGGGCGGAAGAAACGAACTACCGCAGCTCCGTTTCACCTTTCGGACTGAAGATGTCAGACCGTATCAGCGGGAAACCGCTGCACGTGGACATTTCCGACCTGCCGATGAAGCGTGGCGTGACCACCAACCGCAACAAATTCGTATTGGGCGGCTCCGGTAGCGGCAAGTCATTCTTTATGAATCATTTGGCGAGGCAGTATTATGAACAGGGCACGCACGTGGTATTGATCGACACGGGGAACAGCTATCAGGGGCTTTGCTCGCTGATACACCAGAAGACCGGCGGCAAGGACGGCATCTATTTCACTTATACGGACGAAAGCCCGATAGCGTTCAACCCTTTTTTCACGGATGATAAGGTTTTCGACATTGAGAAACGAGAGAGTATCAAGACACTGATCCTCACACTCTGGAAAAAGGACAACGAACCGGCGACACGTTCGGAAGAAGTGGCGCTGTCCAATGCGGTGGCCCTGTATATCAGGCGCATCAAGGAGGATGAGAATGTCGTTCCCTCGTTCAACACTTTCTACGAGTTCGTGAAAACGGACTACCGGAGGATACTGGAAGAGAAGGAAGTCCGGGAAAAGGATTTCGACCTTGCGGGTTTCCTGAACGTGCTGGAACCTTATTACCGTGGCGGAGAATATGATTTCCTGCTTAACTCGGACAAGCAGCTTGACCTGCTCGGCAAGCGGTTTATCGTATTCGAAATCGATCAGATCAAAGACCACCCCATTCTTTTCCCGGTAACGACTATCATCATCATGGAGCTGTTTATCAACAAGATGCGCCGTCTGAAAGGGGTGCGCAAGATGATCATCATAGAGGAAGCGTGGAAGGCTATCGCCAAGGAAGGGATGGCGGACTACATCCGCTATCTGTTCAAGACTGTCCGCAAATTTTACGGAGAGGCGGTTGTGGTGACGCAGGAAGTCGATGACATCATTTCCTCGCCTGTCGTAAAGGAGTCCATTGTGAACAACAGCGACTGCAAGATCCTGCTTGACCAGCGGAAGTACCTTAACAAGTTCTCGCAGATACAGTCCCTGCTGGGACTGACGAACAAGGAAAAGGCGCAGATTTTGTCGGTGAACATGTCCAACGATCCGAAGCGCAAATACAAGGAGGTCTGGTTCGGATTGGGGGGCGTGCAGTCAACGGTGTACGCCACGGAGGTATCGCCTGAAGAATATTTGTGCTACACGACCGAAGAGAGCGAGAAGGTGGAAGTGGAACAACTGGCGAAACAGCTGGACGGCAATATCGAGCTGGCTATCAAGAGGCTTGCGGAAAAGAAACGAAATCCAAACAATGAAATACCGTAAATGCCTATGGAGTATGAAACCCTGTTTCCGCTCTACTGGATATGCGGGGAGTGGAAAAGCAACCGCAAGTCGCCGCCCGTTACCGTATTCCGTGACGGTGGCGCATACAAGATTGCCCTGACCTATCACCTTGATGCGGTGGTGGTCGGCACGATCCACCAAAGCGGCGGCATCATCTGGGCAGACCTGCTGGGAAGGGTGCAGCTCGCTTATGACCGGGAGGAAGACCGTCTGGTGCTGGCTACCGAAGGGATCTATGTACGTGCGGAATAATTATTAACGGATAAGGTAAACAATGGAAAAAATAGAAATATTCGTGATTGATGCCCCGTGGGAACAACGCAAGGGGGGACTCCGTAAGATACGGAAGCATCAGGGGCGTGAGCTTGATTATGAAACGATTTCCGTACCCGGCATTTTCGGCCTCCTGGAGAGGGATATTTTTCCGCTTGCAGAAAGTAACCATTGTATATTCATGTGGACGACAGAGCGATATTTGTCCGAATGCGAGGCGGAAATGTCCAAACGTGGATACAGACGCCATTGCAGGATGGTGTGGAACAAGCTGAACGGGGTGGCTCCGGCTTTTACCGTCAGGTTTGCGCATGAATACCTGCTATGGTTTTACAAGGAAAAGCTCCTGCCGATAGCCCGTAGCGAGAGGGGCAGGTTCACTACCGTGCTGACGGAAAAAGGCAGGGAACACAGCCGCAAGCCGGAAGTGAGCTATCGGATGATAGAGGCACTGTATCCTGTGCACAGAAAAATGGATGTCTTTTCAAGGGAGTACCGGAAAGGATGGCTCCAGTACGGTGATCAAGTAAATCATTTCAATATTAAAACAAATAAGAATTTATGAGAGCAAAAATGATGATTGTATGCTGCCTGTTCCTGTTGGGGACAGGTATGGCGAAAGCGCAATGGGTAACGTTCGATCCCTCGAACCTTGCACAAAGCATCGTGAATACAACCCGTAACGTGGTGCAGACCACGACGACGGCAGAAAATATGGTGAAGAATTTTCAGGAAACAGTCAAGATCTACGAACAGGGGAAGCGTTATTACGACGCCTTGAAAGCGGTCAACAATCTGGTGAAGGATGCCCGCAAGGTGCAGCAGACCGTTCTTCTGGTCGGTGAAATATCGGACATCTATGTAAGCTCTTTCCAGAAAATGCTGACGGACGAGAACTATACGCCGGACGAGCTTTCGGCAATCGCTTCCGGATATGCGAAGATGCTGGAAGAGAGCAGCGGTATGCTGAACGAGATGAAGACGGTCGTGACCTCCACCAGCCTTTCCATGACGGACAAGGAGCGCATGGACGTGATCGACCGTGTGTACCGTGACGTAAGAAACCAACGCAATCTGGTCAGGTATTACACGAACCGGAACATCGGCATCTCTTACCTGCGTGCAAAAAAGAAGAACGATACCCGAAGGGTGCTGGACTTGTACGGAACGGACAATCAAAAATACTGGTGACATGACGGGCGAGGAAACTTTCAGCAACCTTCACGAAGTGTTGCGCAACCTTTATGACGAGATGATGCCGCTCTGTTCGGACATCACGGGTGTGGCTACCGGAGTGGCCGCACTGGGTGCACTGTTCTATGTGGCCTCACGGGTGTGGCAGGCTCTTTCGAGAGCCGAGCCGATTGACATTTATCCGCTCTTCAGACCTTTTTGTCTGGGTGCGTGCATCATGTTCTTCCCCACATTCGTTCTGGGAACTCTCAACGGCATCATGAGTCCTGTGGTTACCGGCTGCCACGGTATCATGGAAGGCCAGACGCTGAACATACGGGAGTATTCCGAGAAGCGGCAGAAGCTGGAATACGAGGCGATGACAAGGAATCCGGAAACGGCGTACCTGGTCGACAACGAGGAATATGAACGCCAGATCGAGGATCTGGGATGGTCGCCTTCGGACTTGAAAGCGATGGCGGGCATGGCGGCGGAACGCTTCAAATACCAGGCCAGGCAGGGCGTGAACAATTTTCTCCGCAGCTTTCTGGAACTGCTGTTCCAGTCGGTTTCGTTGGTACTGGACACGCTGAGAACCTTCTTCCTGATCGTATTGAGCATTCTGGGGCCCCTGTCGTTCGCCATATCGGTGTACGACGGCTTCCACAATACGATGATCCAATGGATTTGCCAGTATATCAGCATCTATCTGTGGCTGCCCATATCCGACCTGTTCAGTTCCGTGCTGGCAAGGATTCAGGTACTGATGATCGAAAAGGACATCGCCGCACTGAGCGATCCCGCCTATGTGCCCGACGTGAACAATTCCGCTTACATCATCTTCATGCTGATAGCCATTGTGGGGTATTTCACCATTCCGACAGTATCCACATGGGTGATTCAGGCATCGGGAGCCGGCAACTACGGCAAGCAGGTCAACTCGTGGTCATTGAAGGGCGGACGTGCGGCTGCCGCTGTTTCCGGTGCAGCCGTCGGTCACGTGGCCGGCAAGTTAAGAGGCAGATAACCCAATATAAAATCTTATAAACATATGGAATTTAAGAGTTTGAAGAATATAGAAACGAGCTTCCGGCAAATCCGCACGATGGGTATCGTGTTCGTTTCGCTCTGTGCTCTGGTTACCGGCTATGCTCTCTGGAGTTCCTACCGGTTCGCCGAACGGCAGAGGGAGAAAATCTATGTGCTGGACAATGGGAAGTCCCTGATACTTGCTCTTTCCCAAGACCTTTCGCAGAACAGGCCGGTGGAGGCGAAAGAACATATCCGGCGTTTCCACGAGCTGTTTTTCACCTTGTCGCCCGACAAGGCGGCTATCGAGTCGAATATCCGCAGGGCGTTGTTCCTGTGCGACGAGAGTGCGTTCCGCTACTACAAGGACTGGGAGGAAAAGGGATATTACAACCGTATAATCTCGGCCAATATCAACCAGAGTATCCGGGTGGACAGCGTGGCGTGCGACTTCAACAGCTACCCGTATGTGGTGACGACTTACGCACGGCAGTCGCTCGTCAGGGCGAGCAACATCACGGAGCGGAGCCTTGTAACCCGTTGCCGGCTGTTGAACTCGGTCAGGTCGGACAATAACCCGCACGGCTTCACGATGGAGCAGTTCAATATCGTGGAAAACCGGGATTTGAGAACCGTTGAACGATAATTTAAAAAAAGACAGGAAATGAACCGATTGAAAAAATGGATCAGGTACGTGCCTGACAGGATAGACGACGGACTCCGCTATCTGTGCGGACGGATGTCGCCCGATGTACGGCTCGTCTGC
The DNA here is from genome assembly GCF_000432295.1 of Bacteroides sp. CAG:189. NCBI lineage: Bacteria > Pseudomonadati > Bacteroidota > Bacteroidia > Bacteroidales > Bacteroidaceae > Bacteroides > Bacteroides sp. CAG:189. The sequence continues at coordinate 26,495 of NZ_HF991110.1, read as the reverse complement.
GTGGTGGCCATGCTCACCGGCTTCGGCTGTCTGTCGATATACATGACGGTATCTTCGATATACCGCATCGGCAGGCATGAGGGGGAGCAGTTGCAAATGGAGCATATCAGGCGGATGGAACTGTACAGGGGGATAAACAAGGATAGTATAAACATTAAAAATCAGGTGGATTATGGAGAACCTAAAAAATCAGGAACGGCAACCGGCGAACGCAGCAACGCCTGAAAAGGCGGAAGAGAAAGGGCAAACGCCGAAACAGGGGAAGAAAGAAGCCAGACCTCTGACTCCGGAAGAGATGCTCAAGCGAAAGAAGATGCTCGTGTATCCGTTGTTCTTTCTCGTGTTTCTGGGAGCGATGTGGCTGATATTCGCTCCTTCTGACAGCGACGAGCCATTAAGGGAGGGATTCAACGTGGATGTCCCGATGCCGGAGGACAAGGGGCTGTTGTCGGATAAAAAGACCGCCTACGAACAAAGTGCCTTTGAAAAGAAACAAAAGGAGAAAATGAACACGCTTCAGGATCTGGCAGTATCGCTGGAACAGGAAGAGCCGGTGGCGGACGAGGTATTCCTGACGGAAGAGGACACGGACAACGGCAGTCCGTCTATCCGTTCCTCCGCCAATGCCTATCAGGACATCAACCGGCAGTTGGGCAGTTTTTATGAAACACGGCCTGCGGAAGATGACCAGAAAACTCTGGAACTGGAATGGCGTATTCAGGAGCTGGAGCGTCAGGCGGAGGAAGAGCGCAAGGCCAGAGAAAACGGTGAGGAACAACTGCGGCTGATGGAGAAGTCCTACGAGATGGCGGCAAGGTACATGCCGGGCGGCGGTGGCGAAGCCAAACAGGTCGCCGTGTCCTCCTCTACGGGCAAAACGCCGGTCTGTCCGGTTACGCAGGTAATGGAACGGGTGGTCAGCCTGCTGGCCGCACCTCTGTCCGATGAAGAGTTCGCCAGACAGTACGGCAAGCCCAGAAACATGGGTTTCCACACGGTGGGGACAGTCCGGAGCCGTACGGAAAGGAACGGTATCCGTGCCTGCGTGTACAGGACGGTAACGGTTTCGGGCAGCGACGGTCAGGAGGTGGGACTCCGCCTGCTGGAGCCGGTGCAGGCCGGGGAGTTGTACATACCCGCCAACACGATACTGACCGGCACGGCGAAAATCAGCGGTGAACGCATGGAAATCACCGTTTCCTCGGTCGCCTTTCAGGGAACAATCCTGCCGGTGGAACTGGACGCTTATGACACGAGGGGCATGAAGGGCATTGAGGTCAGGGGATCGCAGGAGCTTACCGCCGTCAAGGAGATGGCGGCCAACATGGGTTCGGCAATGGGAAGCAGCATCAATATCTCCACCAATGCCGGCGCACAGCTGGCTGCGGACTTGGGCAAAGGGGTGATACAGGGCGCATCGCAATACCTTTCCACAAAGTTCAGGACTGCCAAGGCGACTTTGAAGGCGGATTACGAGCTATTGCTCGTGTCAAGACAATAAACGGTTAAAATCAATTTATTAATCAAGAAAAAACAACAAGCATGAAAAAAGTAATTTTAATGATGGCTTTTGCCATTGGTATGACCGGTGCGTATGCACAAAAGACCGTGAAAGTGGAAAAGACGGGAAATGACACGGAAGAAACGGCGGATTCCGGAGAAACGGAAACCACGCCGCTGCCGGATAAGGAGGACGCAAGGCGCAGCCCGTCCACCGGTGATTTGTTTGACGGGCTGACACGTCCGGTGACATTCGACCGGATGGTTCCTCCATACGCCTTGGAGGTGACATTCAATAAAACTGTACACCTTATCTTCCCGGCTGCTATCAAGTATGTGGATCTGGGATCGGCTGACATTCTTGCCGGCAAAGCGGACGGTTCGGAGAACGTGCTTCGGGTGAAAGCGGCGTTGAGGGACTTCTCCCGTGAAACGAATCTGGCGGTGATCACGGATGACGGCAGCTATTATACATTCAACGTGAAGTATGCGGACGAGCCGGCCAAGCTGAATATCGAGATGAAAGACTTCATCCATGATGGCGAGGCGGTGAACCGGCCGAACAACTCGCAGGAAATCTACCTTACGGAACTCGGCAGCGAGTCCCCGCTGCTGGTACGGCTGATCATGAAGTCCGTCTATGACAACAACAAACGTCTGGTGAAGCATATCGGCTGCAAGCGCTTCGGCATCCAGTATATCCTGAAGGGGATTTATACGCACAACGGTCTGCTTTATTTCCATACGGAACTGAAAAACGCTTCCAACGTGCCGTTCTCCGTTGACTTCGTCACTTTTAAGGTGGTGGATAAAAAGGTTGCAAAACGTACCGCCATTCAGGAACAGGTTATCGTGCCGCTTCGTGCCTTCAACTATGTGACGGCGGTTGACGGAAAGAGCAAGGAACGGACGGTATTTACCCTGCCCAAATTCACCCTTCTGGATGACAAGCAGCTGGTTGTCGAGATGAACGAGCAGAACGGGGGAAGGCATCAGCGGTTTATTCTGACCAACGCCGAGCTGATCCGTGCCAGAGTCATTAACGAACTGAAGGTGAAATAGTATGAAAAGGGTATCTGTTATTATATGTATACTTTTGTGCTTTGTCCTGACGGACAAGGCACATGCCCAACGTTGCCTGCCCGGTACAAAAGGGCTGCGTATTACCGCCGGCATGACGGACGGCTTTCACACTGCGGACAAACGTAACGAGCTGGGTTACCATTTCGGGATGGGAACGGACAGATATGTGAACGGCTGCCATAAGTGGGTATTCGGTGGCGAGTATCTCCAGAAGTATTATCCATACAAGGACATACGTGTCCCGGTTTCCCAATTCACTGCGGAAGGCGGCTATTATTATAATTTCCTTTCGGATGCCAACAAGGTGTTTCTCTGCTATGCCGGCGGTTCGGTGCTGGCGGGATATGAAACCGTGAATTGGGGCACAGGCACGCTGTTCGACGGCTCACGCCTGTGTGCCGGGGATGCGTTTGTCTATGGCGGTGCGGTATCGCTGGAGATAGAAACCTACCTTGCCAACCAGGTGGTATTGCTGTTCCATGCCCGTGAGCGTTGCCTCTGGGGAAATGACAGCGGACACTTTCATTTCCAGTTCGGAGTGGGCGTCAAATTCATAATTGATTAGGGCATGGTTCTTTTGGAATTATTTTCGGGTATTGGCGGCTTTAGTAAAGGATTGCAGGCTGCCGGATACTCGTTTGAGAAAGTATATTTCTCGGAGATAGAAAAAAATGCAATCGCCAACTTCAAATACAATTTTCCTTATGCGGAACATATCGGATCGGTTACAGAAATCGGAACAGCGGAAATCGGACATCCCGACATCATCACTTTCGGAAGCCCTTGCCAGAATTTTAGTTCAGTCGGCGACGGCAGCGGGCTGCGTGGAGAGGCAAGTTCCCTTGTCAGGTATGCTGTCGAAGCCGTCGGGAGATTCAGACCTGACGTTTTTATCTGGGAGAATGTTAAGGGAGTCTTCTTCGCAAAGCATCGATCAGATTTTTGGAGCATTATCAAAGCGTTTGCCGACATTGGCGGTTATCGACTTGAATGGCAACTGTTTAATACGGCATGGTTTCTACCCCAGAATAGAGAGAGAATCTACCTTGTCGGACGTGTTGCAGACCGGTGTACCGGAGATGTATTTCCTTTCCCGGCGCCGGGTGGAGGGAATCATTCGTGCAGGAAAGACACGGTTCATTCCCATACCTGCGGAACGATAACACGTAACTATTACAAACAGCCCAATTTCGGCAATTATCTGATAAACCTGCAACCGGGGGAAACTTTTGACGGACAGCCGAACGAAGAACAGAAATCCCGAATCCGTATGCTGACGGAAGTGGAGTGCGAACGCTTGCAAGGCTTTCCCGATGATTTTACCAGATACGGAATTATCAACGGGGAAGTGAGGGAAATCTCACGAGCCAACCGGTATGCGATGCTCGGCAATGCCGTGAGCGTACCGGTGGTACGTGCCGTAGCGGAACGCATCAGAAATAGTACTGTTTTAAACGATTAAAATTTTAATGTGTATGAAAAAGATGATAGAAACATTGTTTATTGTTACATTCATGCTTGTCGGTGTGATATGTGTAACCGCCTGTTCTGACAAATTGGACGTTCAGCAGGTGTATGAGTTTGATCTGGCGACCTTGCCGGTGCAGACGACAATCGTAAAAGGCGAGGAAGCGGAAATCCGTTGTCAGCTTGTAAGAAGCGGCGAGTATCAGGACACCAAATACTTCATCAGGTACTTTCAACCGACAGGCAAAGGGGAGCTTCGCATGGAGAACGGTACGGTGTTGTTGCCGAACGACCTGTATCCGTTACCGGAAGAAACGTTCAGACTCTATTACAAATCACTTGACACAGACCAGCAGAAAATAGATATTTACATTCTTGATTCCTTCGGTCAGGTTGTACAAAAGTCTTTTGCCTTTAATAATGAAGAGGAAGATGAAAAGGAGGATACCTTTAATGAACGGGCATGGATAGGAAACAGGAAGATGCGGATATAAAATCAGTACAGGAAAATCCCGGATATTTTCGGGATCTTCCTCCGGAACGTAAAACTGAGAATGTATGCTGGCACGCTGTCAATGCCGACAGTGCCAATGTGCGCCATGTACCGGAAGAAATGTTTTCCTACGAGATTGTCGGTATGGCTCTGACAAACAAACCCGATTCCATACATGATATGCCTTGTGGGGTACTGAAGTGCTTTTTGCCGTTGATTCTGGAAGATGACCGGTATCTCCGGGAGGCACTGCCGAAAGACGACATGCCTTTGGAGGTATATGAGGAGATGGTCAGACGGAACGGAAAGGCTCTGGAATATGTGCCTGAAGGCATGAGAACACCGGAAATCTGCCATACCGCATTATCAAAAGTAAAGCACGATCCGGCTGTGCTGTTGCCTTATGTTCCTTATCCCGACATTTGTCTGGAGATTATGAAATTGCTTGAAGGGAAATGGAGATGTTCGGATTTGATGCGTTCTGTCCGGTGGAACATTATAGATGACCGGATGGCGGAATATGCTGTAAGTAGGGACGGCTATGCAATTTCGTCTGTGCCGATACACCTGCAGACGGAAAAAATGGTCTGTCAGGCTGCCGCCGATACCTATAATTCGGCATTGCAGTTGAAAAGCATAAGGTATGATTTAAAGACTGAAAAAGCATATCTTGCGGGAATGGACAAAAATGTACCGGAAAGTTTTCTGAACATCCCACCCGATAAAAGAAGTGCGGGAATCTGCCTTCAAGCGGAAAAGTGGTATCCGGAACTATTGAAAAAGCAACCGGAATTGATTCCCGATATTGTCAGAAACAGCTGTAACGTATATTCTCTCAATCACAAAATGGAACAATGCACGGGCACAAAGTTCTCTGTCGGGCAGATAAAAAAACTGTATGACGGGAAGGCTTTGCCTGTTAAGGAAATTTGGACTCCGAAGGGGGTAATGAAAGATGTGACGGTTTCCTTTGACAAAAGGCTGAAAGAGTTCAGCTTTTCACCGGTCAGACAAATCAAAAGAAAAGGAATAAAACTATGACATGTGAACTCTCCTTGCAGACAACCGGCAAGGAGAGTTCTTTGGTGCAAATGGTTAATAACTCTCTCTCAACCTTATTATATATTATTATATCTTGTTTTTCAGATATTTATTGTTCTGTCATATACTTTCTTTGTTTTTGAATCAACCATTCGTCACGTTTCTGTCTGCACTCTTCCAATGTGGGCTTCACACAGGAGAAAAGTTCGTTGTCTGCCGTGTCCCTGTAATCATAATGGTAAAACGTGCGCCTTTTCCGTCCTACGGTCATTTGGAATTTTTCATATTTCTCACCCGTCTTGCAGGTTGAAACTCCGTTCTCGTTCATTTTTGTTGCCATAACTTATGATTTTATAGTTCGTGAATATTAAAACAGGCTTAACTGTCGGGGCTGTGTGTATTTCCGCTTGAGTTCCAACAGTTTTCCTTTCAGACTGCGGATAACCTTCGGGTTGTAATTGCTTCTGTCGGAAACAGACCAACATTCCGCTTTGTCGTATTGTCGTTCCAACAGAAGGATTCCTTGCCGGACAGCTTCCTTATAATCTCTGACAGGTTCATCCCAAACGGACGGGTGGCTACCGCCTCCGGCTGTGCCGGTACACCAGTTGATGGCTACCGCATACGTCCCGTCAACGGATTGCCCGATATGGATCGTGTTGGAAGTATCCAATTTGATTTCTTCAACTATCGGTAACATACCATTAATCCAACCGTGTTCGTTGAACCGCTTGCCGACATAGCCGAAAATCAGCCCTCTTTCATACGTGCGTACATTGAGTATGATATGCCGTACACTCTTGCCGAAACTCTCGAAATAAGCGATTTGTTCCGTGTCATTGCGGCGTACCGCCAATAAGTAACGGAGGACTGCGCTGCGCTCCACCCTGCAAGGACTGTATTCTACAATCTCCTGCAATTTCTCTTCTCGTGTCATTTGGGATATTGGTTTCATGTCATTATGTATTAAGGGTTAAAATGTCGCAATGAATAACCGGCTTTGGATGAACTGCACGCTTCCTTTGGAAATGCGCTGGTTGCACCAGAAATGGTGTGAGCCATAGCCGTAGGTGAAAAACTCGTCCAGTTCGGTCGTTTCCCGAAGTTTGTCAATGGATTGGCGGAGTTCCTCTTCCGTCCGGCAAAAGAGAAGGGTGTTTACCAGTCGGATAAGGAGTGCAGGGATTTTTTCATCCCATGCACAAATTACGGTTTCAAATGTTACGTTCATATTTTTTCTGATTTATTCATTAGACAGTCATCTTTAAAATCTCTCTCCAGTATATCGGTTCTACCTCACTGAGAAGAAAGTCGATAAAATCTTTTCTCGCCTCTTTACACAATTCCCGGTAAAGTTCTCCAAAAGTGGTGATGTTGCCGTTCAGGTAGGTTTCTACCATGTACTCGAAAATGTTGTTTACCTCGTAATATCTACACTGTTGTGCGACAGTCCTGCCGTATCGTTTCATAAGGCTTTATTTGTAAAGGTTTATAATGTTTCTGTTCATCATCCGTGCTTTTCCTACGGTATAATAAGTACCGCCATAGGGCTGCTTGTCCCAATAGGCCAGGACAATCTCGGAGTTGTCAATCAGGTAGTCGTTCCTATGGTGGAAGCACCCTTTGCAGTAATCTTCCCGGAGAATGACCGTTTCATCGGCAGTTTTCATTATCCGGTTGTATAAGGGCTTGTTCTCCGGGCGGTATCTGTCTGACTGCCGGTGGAACGGCACAACGGCAATAAGCCGAATATCCGTGTATTCCGTTTTGAGGTCGGCTACCGCTTGGGCTGCAAGCAAATCAAAGCCTTCCGCCATTCCGCTTAGAAAGTAGCGATAGCCCAGACTATACAACCTTCTCACTTGCGAAACTATATCCAGATAAAGATACAGCATACGGACTTGGAGGATACGCTCTGACGGTGTCCGGTGAACGCTACTGATTTTGTAATATCCATTGTCATAACTGTGTGTATTAAAGTATTAATAACCAAATGATAATCCCGACTACGACAGCAAAGGAAAGAATGGAAACCAGACAACCCCATGCGAAGCGGATCACGTTCGTTATCAGTTCTTTTACGAGCGACAGACCGATAAACCACGCCCAAAGACTGCCACCGTACAGACTCCAACAGAAGCCTGAAAGAATGAGCCGAACCGACCAGCCAAACAATTTATGCAGAGGCAGATTGAGCCTGTTCTTATTTCCGTTATGTATTTCTCTTGCTGTTTTCATAATCACGACATTTTTTTTATGCATTGACGAGTTGAGCTGACTTATTTCATGTGCGTCAAAAGGTAGGGTTCAGGAAAAACAAGGTTTTTGGAAAAAATACCTCGTGCCATTTATGGCGCAGGGAAGATTTTTTTCAAAACCGGAACGGCTTGACCTTGTTTTTCCGTTAAGAACCCGAAGTACCTTTGCACTTGAATAAGTTAGTTCAATTCGTTCCTTTGCTTTAAATGTGGAGTGATGGTTACTGAAAACAGTGAGAGAAATACCCCGAAGGAAGTTAGCCTTAAACTTTGCTTAAAATCGTTGTGTTATAAATCCTTTATACATAAAGCGGTGATTAATACGAAAAAATTTCTACCTTTGTGTTAGCGATGCAAATAGCATCGTGTAATGTGTTCGTTTACCAACGTTCGGAAATCGCCAATTTCAAAAGTGTGAAGGTAAATGAACCGGGTAGGTTATACTTTGACGTAACCTGTCGGTTCACTTTACACTGGGTGTTTGGCGATACCTCGAACGTAGTATCCGGCAGAGTTACGTCAATTTAATATAATAACCTTATTATTATGGATTTACAATCGACTCCCCTGAAAGGAATAGTCCGGTCTTCAGAAGATGGGCTTTTCTATCTGTTGCCCCTTCAGAGTTTATCTACACTGCAAGAGATGAGAGGCCATTTGACCTGTGCGATAGATGTCTTGAGTAATCTGGATGAAAGTGATGCGGAAAAGCGTTTGGACGCAGTTCGGACATTGAACAGCCTTGTTGCTGCGTTGAGCGTTAATGACGGCGACCACTATGATGCGATAGATACTGCTTTAAAAAATGCCTATGGCTAAAATAACAAGTGTTCTTGAAGTCCATTAACCAGTTAGTTTGAGTGTATCCATGATTGATTCCTGATAAATATAAAGATGGATTATGGATATGTTTATATACATTTTCCTGATGACATCAAAGCAAGAGTAGATAAACACAATAATTGAACAACTAAAAACAAGGCCGAACCAACAAGCCAAATGTTATTCTCCTGCAAACAATTGATGGAACAAAAAATATACAAAATAATTTTCGCCACCTTAGTGACATTTGTGCAAATCTTGGTATCAGAAATGATATTCAGACTTGTATTTGGTTCTTCTACCTTTTGGGGAACATCTGGAGCAGCTGGAGCAGATGCGATTCTTTTTTTTATAGAGCTGTATATGGGAATCTTGTTTCTGTTTACTAATTTATCCATATTGTTTGACAACAGGGTTCTAAATGGTATTCTGGTGTTTGTTTTATGCGGTTTGTTTGTTCCGGCATCTCTTGGTGTACTTATGCTGTTAGGATTTATTCCCGGCTATACCTTTGGTACTTTTTTAGTATATAAAAGTTATAAAGCCATGAAAAAAAAGTGATTATAAATATTTGTTTGACGATAGTAAACCGTTGAACATTCGAAGATGGGAAAATAATTATTCTCGTTCTTGAGATTTATATGAGTAAGGTGGAAAGGATGATCCAACGTGTTTCTATTCTTTGGAAACGCTTGTTGATAAATTCCTGTCATTCTCTTACTCACGGAATTTTTGTCATTACTCTTTTGCCTTTTTCTTCATTTTGGCTTTCAATTCTTCGTCTTTGAGAATTTGTTTTAGGGACTTGACTACATCAGGACGTTCCTTTTTGAAACGTTTATAGAAGATCTCTTCTATAAATTCCGGTAAGGGGGCTTTCCATGACTCTTGCCGGTGGTTGTCTATCTTGCCGAGTTTGTCGGGGTTGAGTCCAAGTTCACGTGCCATTTGTACATGAGTATCCGATAGCCGGTGTTTCTTTTGGGCGACTATCCATTTTTCGATCTGGGATTTCTTGATTGCCATATTACTTTTGATTTTCAGACTTTACTGTTTTACCTAAAAACAAACCGGTAACGGATTTTGCGCCGAGTTGTATCAGTTTGCGTTTCATTTGCGTGAAATTCTCACCGGAAGAGATAATGTCATCTATTAAAAATACGTCCCGGCCTTTAAAATAATCGGGATGAAAGATCAAGTTGGATAACTTGTCTTGTCCGTGAGTTCCTTTCATCTGCTCACGGTCTTCTTTTATCCATGTGGCACGAAAACCGTCCACGACTTTAAGCCGATGTGAGAGAAGGCTGCAAAAACGGGCGAAGCGGGCGATGTTCCGTTCACGGGTTGCCGCCGGTATGGGGATCAGCACGGCGTTGGCGGCTTTCTCTTTAAAGAACGGCATCCGGGCGATGCAAAGCGAGAAGATCTTGGCAACAAGGGCTGCTTGTCGGCCTTCCTTAAATCTAAATACCAGATTACTCGTCTTTCTGTCGGATGCCGATATGTCCTTGCATCTGGTCGGGTAATAATCGTGAATATAGAAACACAATGCTCCGTCGATACGCATCTTGCCTTTGAAGTGGGTGTTGTACGGGAAGAACTGACGCACGAAATCGCTCTCGAAAGTAAAGCGGAGTATGTCACGCCAAAGGAGGAGCGTGGTTTCATCCTGTACACGATAGAGTTCTCCGTTGATGCTTTCTTTATCCGATAAACCAATGCCGATTATCAGGCGGTCATTAAAAGCGTCTTTTGATACAATATACCAATCAAAGGATTGGCAGATGCCCACGATGTCACAATCATTGGAACAAAGGAAGTAGAAGGTATTGTCGGGCTTCTGGATTATCAGAAACTCGCCGGACATTTCGGAAAGGCGGAAATAGTTGCCGACATGGGCTTCCTCCACTTCGCTGAAGGATACGGATATGGTGAGGTTTTCTATCATGACACTGTTATTTGGTGTAAAGATAGGATTTTCAGGAGAAAAAAAGCCTTGCCCGTCGGATTTTCGGGCAAGGCTCGCTATTTACAGGCTTCTATGCACATCAGTTATAAGAAATGGTTGTCCGGTTGCTGCCGGGATTGAAAACGACAAGGACTTCGGGCTTTTTCTCTTGCAGGCGTTTGTACTCGCACAGGGAGTTGAGTACCCATTCACGGAACAGTTTTGTGCAATAGGTGTTGATGCGGAAGCTGAGAAATATGATCGCTTCCAGATTATAATAGGTAACGATGCTTTTGTCCTGTTTCTCGGTTATGGTCACATCGCCGTCGTAAAGCAGACGGGATTTGAAGATGGAGCGCATATTGGCGTCTATTGTCTGCACGAACACTCCGAACAGACGGGCAAGTTCGTGCTTGGTCATCCATACGTTGCCGTTCTCTATCTTTACACTGACGATGGGTTGTTCATCCTTGTTTTCCAAACCGGTGATGGTGATGTATCCTCTATTTTCCATAAGGCGTTGTTTTTTAAATGGTGTGACAATATAATGATTTGTTTATTCATACAGCGTTTTGCGTCGTACCTTTTTGCATACTTTTAAGTTTTCGATCCAGCATATTCATATCATGGCTCAACTTTCTATCTACCACACGGGCATAAATCTGTGTGGTCTGAATGTTGGTGTGTCCGAGCATCTTGGACACGCTCTCAATGGGAACGCCTTTGGTAAGGCAGATTTCCGTCGCAAACGAATGTCTTGCAAGATGGTAGGTGATCCGCTTGTTGATTTGGCAAATAGCGGCTATCTCCGCCAAATATTCATTCATCTTCTGGTTACTGATTACCGGAAGCAATCTTCCGTTTTTCAACTTGCCCTCGTACTTGGCGAGAATATCCAATGGTATTTGCAGTAGGGGAATGAATGATTCCACGCCGGTTTTACCCCTGTCTTTCATAATCCACTTCTTGCCGTCCACGCCGATCTTTATGTCCTCGCTTGAAAGCGTATAGATGTCACAGTAAGGTAAACCGGTATAACAGCTGAAGATGAAAGCGTCACGCACGTGCTCCAACCGCTTTGACTTGAACTCCTTGTAATAGATCGTGTCAATTTCCTCCTGCGTGAGATACCCTCTGTCGGTCTTGTCAAAATTGAACTTGAAATTCCCGAAGGGATCAATGAAGCTCAATCCGCTTTTCTGGGCAAACAACAGTATCGTATGGAAACGTTGTACAAATTTCATGGCGGTATTGTTGCTTACCTCACATTCCTGACGCAAATAAAGGTAGAAGTTCTCGATGTGGGTGACGGTGATTTCCTTCACGGGGATGTCCGACAACTTGTATTCCTTCTGCAAGAACTCTATCATCCGCTGCTTGGTCAGTTCGTAGCGGGAATAGGTCTTTTGCGTGGCAGTCTTGCCGACCTTCTTTGCATACTGTTCATTGTGCTGGGTGAAGTAGCTGATGAGTGTTTTCTCCTTTTCCTCCAATCCCAGGAATGCGTTCCTGATTTTTTCCGGCAGTGCGTAACCGTCCACGTTCATCATGCGTGTGTAGTGCATGGTGATGGCCGAACGTATCTCGTCCAGAGTCTTGTTAAGTGAGGATACCCTGAGGTTTTCTTTCTTGTCCGCACTCTGTTTGTTGATGACGGCTCTTCCCGCTTTCGTGTCCCAATTGTCGGGGTGTATGTCCAGCTTGCTGCTGAATTGCACCTGATCACCGTCCACCGTGATGCGCACCATAATTACTACATGACCGTTTTTCTTCGGTTCGTTCTTCTTTAAATAGAAGAGTGTTTTGAATGTCGATTTCATACCGTAACTCCTTTCTTGTTGCAAAGTTAATTTGTTCATTCCGTAACGGCTATGACTTTCGACTGCCAA